>JBJHDE010000485.1:0-4585 GCA_050486385.1 Planctomycetales bacterium
GGACCCGGCCGATCGGGCCGGGGCGCGACCCGCAGAGGGCGTGTCGTTTCCCCCGCGCGTGCGGCATGGTACTCGCTCATCGTTTGGGTTGCGGGTAAGGGTCTATGCCCCGGCCCGGATCGCCGGCGCATTGCCCAGGCCGTTGCCGCCGGGGCTAAGGGTTATTTGCTCAAAGGCTCCAGCCGCGAAGAGCTGCTGGCCGCCATCCGCACGGTCGCCGCTGGCAACGATGCCTGGAAGCAGGACGATCTGCGTCGGGTGATGGGGGCCATGGTCACCCCCCGAGTCAAAGCCGATCTCGACGTGCCGCTCACCGAGCGCGAGGCCCAGGTGCTGCGGCAGATCGCCTGTGGGCTCACCAATAAGGAGATCGCCAAGAGTCTGCACATCAGTGTCGAGACCGTGAAGGAACACGTCCAGCACATCCTGCGGAAAGTGGGCGTGTCGGACCGGACCCAGGCCGCCGTTTGGGCGGTCCGCAAGGGCCTGGTCTGATCCCCACTTGGTCTGATCTCACGGGATCGGTGGGACCCCGAGGCCTGGCCTCAGGCCCGCCGATGGCGTGAACCACCTGAATGACGCCAAGGCCCCGCAGTCCCCCTGGGATTGCGGGGCCGCTTGCGTGGGACGCCCAGCAACCGCCGGGAATCTTGCCGATCTGGGAAGCCGGCTGCGCTAAGCCGTGTCGTGTAGGGATTTTGTGAAGAATCTTGACACGCCCGAGATTCAGCCGACAATAGCACGAAGGTAGGCCGGGTGGGTCTGCCGTGTGTGGGTTGGTGACTGTTTGAGGAGTGGTGCGTCCCCCGAGGCGTCCGGCTGGTCTTCGCAATCTATCTATTTTTTCATGTTGGCTGAGCGAAGTCTGGACGGCGACTCTGGGAGTCGCTGCAAGGAACGCGTTATTTTTTCTTCATCTCTGGAGATGGTGTAGCACTCATGCGTCTTTCATCCCGACTTCGCCAGGGCTTTACGCTGATTGAGCTTCTGGTGGTCATCACGATCATGGCGATCCTGATGACATTGCTCATTGCGGCCGTGCAGCAGGTGCGCGCGGCGGCCCAGCGGTCGGCCTGTTCGAACAACCTTCGGCAGGTCATGATCGCTCTGAACAACTACGCGGCACGCAGTTCGGGGCGTTTGCCCGGCAACAGCGCGCGGCGTGCCGGCCGGTACTCGATGATGTACGAGATCCTGCCGGACACCGAAATGCAGGCCACCTTTGACCGCATTCCGGTCCGCGTGACCCAACCGTTGATCACCCAGGTTCCGCCGGATGGCATGCCGACCATTACCGCCTTGGCGGCCGTGGGCGTGCAGATCAATCAGGCGGCCTTCACCAGCCAAAACGCCCAGCAGGAACAGCAGAACATCCTGGCGGCGTTGAGCACCCCGATTCCGAGCTACCATTGCCCGGTCGATAAGGTGAACCTCGAGTTCTCCTGCGGCCTGAACTATGTGCCCGTGGTCACCCCCGGCGACCTGCAGAACCAGCAGGCCGGCTACGTCATGCGGGACGCCCAGGGCACCTTCAAAGGCTTTGCTCGCGGCGTCTGGCCGGCTGACATCGGCCTGGCGACCACTGGCATCAATCCCCAGCAGAACCCCGCGGTGAATCCCAGCCAGGTGTACTACGGGGGCTTCAACCCCGTGACCCTGGACAACATCACCGCCAACGACGGCCTCAGCAACACCATCGGCTATGTCGAGCGGATCAAGGGCCGGGTGGGTAGTGGCGACGAGAACGATCGCCGCAATACCTTCCAGCCCTCCAGCGGCACGCCGTCGGCGCTGGTCCAGATCTTCAACGGTCGGATCATTGACCCCGCCCAGGGCGATCAGCCGGTGGGTGGTATCAACAATGGTACCAACAGCATCTTCATCGATGGTTGCAGCCCGACGGATGCGGTCATCTCGCAGCAGCCTACGGGCAGCAATCACTACAGTGGCTCGATGTGGTTGCAGCACACCTGCGAACTGCTGGGCTGTGCCAATCTGATGGCCCCGCCGAACACCGCGGTCTGCATCGCCGGCGGGCAGCCTGCCGCTCCGGCGGTGTTTGGTCTGGCCGGTCCGAGTTCGTTCCACTCCGGTGGTGCCAACGTGGCCAAGCTCGATGCCGCCACCCAGTTTATGACCAACGACATCGACCTGCGTGTGTTGCACGCGCTGGGGACCTACAACGGTGCCGAGACGCACCAGTGGACCAACGAATGATCCTGGTCGCCGCGGCCTGACGCCGTGGCCCTGCTAACAACCACCCACACGACATCCGGCCGTTGCAATGCCTTGGCGTTGCAACGGCCGGCGTGTTTTGTGGGTGCGACTTGAGCCAAACTCGCATTCTTCGGTGGCCCCAGTTTCTCCAAAGCCCCTAGGTTCTCCGGTTCGGGAGAATTTTGTCGGTCGCGAAGACTTTTCCTCATGGGCTCTTTGTGCGGCTTCCGATAAGGGGCCTGTCGGTGGGTTGATTCGTCAATCCAGCGACCGGCGCAAGCCGCACTCGTCGCAGGTGCCTGACGGCCGTGGCCGCAGTCAGGGGGGCCACTTGCGAATGAGTGGCTTGTGCCGCAAGAACCCGGGGCTCGACCGGGGATCCATGCGTTCGGGGCACGAACCATGGGACCCGCGTGAGGTTGCCGCCCAGTGCGGGTTCGTCGTTGACGCGGCGACGTGGCGTTGGTTTGGTGCCAACGACGGTTCGTTGCGGCCACTCGTGGGGCACAATTCTCATGTTCCGTTCTTCCCTGTGGCTCGGGGTCCTGGCGACCGCGAGCATGGTGGGATTGGCCGGATGCACCAGCCATTCCCAAACGTGTACGTCGGGGGCATCGCGGGCGTTCGTCCGACAAACCGCCCTCGAGATCGAATACCCCAACATCAAACCCGTCTGTCGCCTGGCCGATGCCGATCAGGCCCTGGCCCCGCGGACCCTGTTGCAGCGCGGTCCCACCGACTACTGGGACCTGACCCTGCCCGAGGCCGTGCAAACCGCCCTGGCCAACAGCCGGGTGATGCGCGACCTGGGCGGTCGCGTGGTCAACGCCCCCACCGGTGTGGGCACGGTTTACGAACCGGCCATCACCGAGAGCGACCCGATCTTCGGCGTCGAAGGTGCCCTCAGCGCGTTCGATGCCGAGTTCTCGACCGGGCTGTTCTGGGAACGCAACAATCGGCCGCTCAACCAGGTAGTCACTGGCGTGTTCCCCTCGGTCTTTGAGCAGGATGTGGCGTTCTCGGAGACGCAAATTCGCAAGACCAACGCCACCGGTGGCACCTGGGCGGTTCGCAACCGCACCCGCTACGACCAGAACAACAACCCCAACAACCGCTTTGGCAACTTCTGGACGACCGATGTCGAGGCCGAAGTCCGCCAGCCGCTGTTGCAAGGGGCGGGCGTGACCTTCAATCGCATCGCGGGACCAGGGGCCTCGCCGGGGTTCTTCTTTTCCAATGGTGTGCTGATCGCGCGGGTCAACACCGACATCGCCCTGGCCGACTTCGAGGCGGGGGTCCGCAACCTGGTCAGCGACGTCGAGAATGCCTACTGGGACCTGTACTTCGCCTACCGCGACCTGGATGCCAAGATCACCGGCCGCGACGCCGCCCTGGAGACTTGGCGTCGGGTGCGGGCCCTGCAAGAGGCCGGCGAGCCCGGTGGTGGAGCCGCCGACGAAGCCCAGGCCCGCGAGCAGTACTACCTGTTTCGGGCTCTGGTAGAAGACGCCCTCAGCGGCGTGCCGGGTGGCTCGACCTTGGGCGGTTCGGGCAGCGCCAGCGGTCAGTTTCGGGCCGCCGGTGGTGTGTACACCCGCGAGGCCAATCTGCGGTTCTTGATGGGGCTGGCCCACAACGACGGCCGCTTGATTCGCCCGGCCAGCGAGCCGCTACGGGGCCGGATGGCCTTTGACTGGAACGACGTGCTGCACGAGTCGTTGCAGCGGCGGGTCGAGTTGCGTCGTCAGCGGTGGGTCATCAAGCGGCGCGAGCTGGAGTTGTGCGCTTCGACCAACTTCCTGCTGCCCAACCTCGACGTGCTGGGCCTGTACCGTCTGCACGGGTTTGGCGACGACCTGGTCAACTACAATCGCAACGAAGAATTCTCGAGTGCCGCTCGGACCCTGCGTGAAGGCCGCTTCCACGAGTGGCAGGTGGGGTTGCAGTTCTCGGCCCCGATTGGCGAGCGGCAGGCCCATGCGGCGGTTCGCAATGCCGAGCTGCAATTGGCCCGCGAGCGAGCCATTCTTCAAGAGCAGGAACTGGCCATCTCGCACGATATGGCCGCCGCCCTGCGAGAACTGGACCGGTCTTATCAGCTCTCGGAGACCAACTGGAACCGCTATATCGCGGCCCAGCGTCAGGTGGAGGCCCTGGATGCCGAACGCCTGGCTGGTCGTGGACGGCTGGACCTGGTGCTCGATGCCCAGCGGCGGCTGGCCGACGCCGAGACGAACTACTTCCGCTCGTTGGTGGAGTACAACCTGGCATTCAAGGCCATCCACTACGAGAAGGGCTCGTTGCGGCAGTACCCCAACGGCGTTCTGACCGAGGGGCCCTGGCCCTGGAAGGCCTATCGGGAGTCGGC
>JBJHDE010000486.1:0-4584 GCA_050486385.1 Planctomycetales bacterium
CGTCGACACTCCGCCAGGACTGCTTGGCCGCGCTGCCAGCGACGATCGAGTACCTCCATCTCGACATGGCGGTTATTGAACCCGAGGTGCTCGCCTTCCTGCCGGCTCGTTCACAAGCGTTCTCGCTGTTTCTGAACGATTCGACCCTGGATGACGCCGGCCTGGCTCACTTGGCCTCGCTGAGCTTCGATAAACTGGCGATTGTTAGGACTTGCGTGACCGAAGCCAGCCTGCCCGTACTCATCCAGATCGCGGGCAATCACCAGCGGGGTCAACACAGCGATCCGCCACGCCTTGATGTTGGCTACGGGCAGTTATCGGATGAGGCCATAGCGGCGCTCGAGGCGGCGGGTTGGCAAGTGCTGGTGCGAAAATGGTAGTGCCCCCACGTTCGCGGGCAGAATGGTCACTCCTCGGGTTTCCACCACCCGTCGAGCTTCTCGATCAGTTGTTCAACACGCTCAGGGTGCTGGCCGGCGAGATCGGTCTGCTCGTGGGGATCGCGGGTGATGTGGAACAGCTCGACCCGTGGGGCTTCGTCGATCCGCTCGGCGGCGAGGATCAGCTTCCACTGGTCGTCGATCACCCAACGGTGCCGCAGGCTGGCGGCCGGATCGTTGAGATCGACCACGTCGTGTTCAAAGATCGCCCCGAAGATCGCCCGCCGCGCGGCCACGGCCTCGGCATCGGTCAGGTTGATGCCGGTCATCCGCTCGTGAGGTTCCAGGCCCACGGCCGCCAGAATCGTGGGGGCCAGGTCTATGGAAATGGCCAGGTTCTCGCGATCCATTTTGGGCTCGATTTTGCCCGGCCACCGCAGCATAATCGGCGTGCGGATGCCGCCATCGTACTGCGAACGCTTGGACCGCGGGGCATAGCGGCTGGCCTGGGTGTCGTTGATCCAGCCATTGTCGCAGACATAGGCCACCAGGGTGTTGTCGGCCACGCCGTTGGTTTCCAGCAGGTCCAGCAACTCGCCGACCGTCTCGTCGAACCATTCGCACATGGCCCAGTACTTGGCCACCGGCAGATGCGGGGTCTTGTCGCGATATTTGGCCAGCAGCCGCTCGGGCGGGTTGTGGGGCGTGTGCGGCAAGAACGGCGCGTACCACAGGAAAAACGGCTTGTTCTGCTCCTGGGCGTGGCCAATGAACTCGGCCACGGGCGCCAGACCCTGACGACCAATCGCCAGCCCCTGGTCGCCGTGACGGCCGCCCCGGGCGAAATCGCCGTGCGTCATGCCGTGGGTGAATCCGCCCAGGCTGTAGTGCCCCTCCCACCATTTGCCCGATTGATGCGAAAGATAGCCCAGTTCCTCGCCCAGGATCGCCGGCAACCGCGGGGCCCGGGTGATGTGCTCAATAAAGGCCCGGCGATTGGCGTGATACCGTGGATCGTTCATCGCCCGGCCGCGGGGCAGGTCGGCCAATTCGCTGGGGAATGGGGGATCGTTGCCCACGATGCGATGCTCGTGGGGCTGCAAACCGCTGATCATGCTGGCCAGCGAGGGGCGGCACAAACTGCTGGGCACGTAGCCCCGGGTGAAGACCAGCGACTCGCTGGCCAGGCGATCCAGCCGCGGGGTCTGAATGACCTCGTGCCCCATAAACCCGTAGTCGTCCCAGGCCTGATCGTCCGAGATGATCATCACCACGTTGGGTGGGGCCGCCAGCAAGCCACTGGCCAAACCCCACCAGGCCAACACCGCGACCACCATCAGACGCATCATCGAACCACCTCGCCCACGAGTGGAAAACCTGCGGGTCGCTCCGCTCAAGCGGCCCGGACCCTGGGCCCCGTTGTGATCCAAACTCAGGGCAGCGGCAAGTCCTTCAGCTCAAACGGAATGGTCTGCACCACGACGGACACCGGCGAGGTGTAACGCAACGTGTGACCGGCCACGCCCTTCTCGGCCTGAAAGAAGTAGGCCACGCCGAACTCCCGCTCGCGACGCAGTGTGGTCTCGATGCCGGCACTGGCCACGGGCTGTCCGTTGGGATCGAGCAACTCGACGGGATTCTGCAACACCCAGTTGCGATGGCTCTCGACGCCGGTCTCGTCCTCTTCAATACGGACTCGCACACGGAATTCCCAGATGCCGGGAATCGGCTCGCGAATCTGATCGAGCACCACCTCGACATTGCCCCGCCGCTGGGCCTTGCCGGCCGCCCCCTGCACCTGCTCGAAGGCAAACGTGTGCGGCAGACCAGGTACCACCGCCCGCAGTTGACCGCTCAGCCGGGCGAGCTGCTTGGCCGCGCGCTCGGGAGCCGCCAGGTTGACCCTGACCGTCAATGTCGGGTCCGAGCCATCGACCGGAATCTCCAAGTCCGCCTCAGCGGCGGGAATCGGCAGATCCTGCCCGCGATCGTCCTGGGCCGTCAAGCTGGCTTGATCCAGGTAGACCACGACCGGTCGCAACCGCGGTTCCCACAGCAAGTTCAAATCGGCCGTCATCCGACCGGGCCCGGTCAGGCCCAGTTGCCGCTCAATCTGCAAACGGTGCCCCACCACACGAAAGGGCCCCGACGTGCTGGCGACCTCGGCCATCGGCCGATGTTCAGGCGATCGGTTCAGTACGCCCAATTGGCCTTCGCCCGCAAACGGGTAGAGTTCCAGGGCGGCTTGGTCCAACAGGTCATCCAGGGCCTCCCAGAAGGGGGTGTTCTCCCAGGCGACGGCGAGCCTGGGCTCGGTGACCACCTGGCCAAACCGCTGCCGCATGTCGACGATCTTGCAGTCGGATTGCTCGCCCAGGGCCGCCATCACGCGGTCAAGCGGCAGGTCGTCGCCGGCCAGGGTGATGGTCGAGGCCGCCGTGAACGCGGCCGTCTGTCGCTGCTCAAGCTTGCGGGTGATTTCGGTCAAACTGCGGGCGACTTGCGGATTGGGGGCCTCGGCCGCCTCGGGCAGCAAGGGCAGAATGGCGGGCCCCAGTTCCAGCAAGGCGGCCTCGGCGGCCAGCCGATCGGTGATGTCGTCGGCATCGAGCTGCCGGACCCAACGGGCCACCACGGCGGGGTCGGGTTCGTCGGCTGTCGCCGGAAGTGGGGCCAACGACCAGGCCAGGGTGGCCACGATCAGGCCGATGATGCAGGCGGTGTGGTTCATCGCAATCCGGAGGATTCTCGGGGGGAGTCAACCGCGAAACCGGTGGCTTGTCCGTCGCAAGCCCTCTGCCTTATCCTAGAACAGAGTTGGGGGGAGTGCGACTGTGCGGCCCGATGAAGATTCGGTCGTGCCGCGTGTATCAACAACCGATGGCAACTGCGAGACCCGGACCCCGCGAACTGTGTGATTGACCGGTTGTCGCTGCGGTCCGATCAACTAGCATCGACAAAGCGCATCCCCACTTCGCTTGGGATCGACCCCCACTGAATTGACCTGCTTCTGTTTTGCACCAGGGAGTGTTCGCCATGCCTCGCCTCGTCGCCTTGGTCATCCTCGGGATGACCCTGCTGGGAGGGACCGCTTGGGCTCAGAGCCGCGACTCGATGATGGACCTCTACGGCGAAGGGGTTCACCTGTTCAACGCCGGCCAGTATGACCAAGCCCGTCGCCTGTTCACCCGCGTCATCGACACCGGCACGTTGGACCCGCGGGTCTACTATTACCGGGGTCTGACCCATTTCGAACTCGGTAAGAACGACGCCGGGGTCCAGGACTTCGAATCCGGAGCCCAGCTCGAAGCCAGCGACCAGAACCAGGTGCTGCAGATCAACCAATCGTTGATGCGGGTGCAAGGCAACCGCCGCGTGATGCTGGAACGCATCCGGGCCGAGGCCAAGGTCGTGGCCGTGGATCGCCGGCAAGAATCGATCCGCCGCCGCTACGAGTACCTGCAAGAGGCCGAAGGCGACGTGCTGTTGCGTCCGCGGGGGGCCGAACCGTTGCCACGCGGAGCGGATCCCTTTGCCGAAGACCCCGGCGACTTGCTGCCGCCACCGCCGGTGTCGCGGCCTGGGCCGGGGGCCGATTTGCCCGATCTGCCCACACCGCCCGCCCCCCGCGACCCGGCCCCGCCGGCCGACGAGCCGGGTGCGCCGTCGCCGTTTGCGCCCGACCCGGCCCAGCCCCCCGCAGCCGCGCTGGAATGGTGGCGGGGGGGCACGCATAGCGCGTTTATTCGGGCTGATGAGGGGCAGGCGCTGGGCACCTACTATATCTGCCCGAATCAGCAGGGCGGGGGGGCGCATGTGTGCAATTGCGGCTTTGTGACGGCTGCGGCTGCGCAGGGGCGCGGGGTGGCGCGTTTGATGCTGCATCATGCGCTGGAAGAGGCACGCAGGCGCGGCTTTCGGGCGATGCAGTTCAATTTCGTGGTCGAGACAAATACCCGCGCGGTGGCGCTGTGGCAGGCCAATGGATTCGATGTCGTGGGGCGTTTGCCGGGGGCGTTTTGCCATCCGGAACAAGGCTTTGTCGATGCGTTGGTGATGTACCGTAGGTTGTGACATGGGGGGGGGGGGGGGCCCCCCCCCCCCCCCAAAAAAAAAAAAAAAAAAAAAAAAAATTTTTTTTTTTGTTTAAAAAAAAAAAAAAACACACACACCGGGGGGAGTAAATTTTTGGGGTGTTGGGGGT
>JBJHDE010000487.1:0-4579 GCA_050486385.1 Planctomycetales bacterium
ACTGCAAACGAAGTTCGTGGCACTGGTGGCTTGTCCACCAGTGTGTCGCAAAGTCGGACAATCCCGCCCAAATTGCTCCTGTTTGAGGAGTTTCGCGGGCATCAGTCGTGTGATAGCAGGCGTTGTCAAACACTGGTGGACAAGCCACCAGTGCCACCAGCCAGGAGGGCGGCTTGGCTCCTCAGGCGCTTGGTCTCTCGGCTTCACCGACCGACGTACTTGATTTCGGCATCCCCACTCGACCCTGGAAGGCTTGCGATGCTAGCCCCCCGAAATGTCGCCTGGATGGGCTTGCTCTTGGCAATCAGCCTGGGACACGCGGTCCCCGCGACCGCGCAGCAACAGGCCGGCCCCGTGGTGCAACTGCCGACATTCCGCTTCTTCACGGTCACGACCAACGCCTCGGTTCCCGATCGCGGCTCCGCCAGCCTGGGGGGTGTAAGCAGCTCGTCCACTGGCCAAGTCGAACGCGGCATCCCTGGCGGACTGTTGCCGTTTCGCAATCGGGCGTTCAGCCGCTCGATCTCGGCCAGTCAGATGCACGTGACGGCCCATATTCATGACCTCGAGGGCCTGGACGAAGCCGTGCTGGAACTCGCCCGACGGCGACGTGGGGCGGCGGATGGTGGCATGTTCGCTGGCGAACCCGCCCCGCAAACGGCCTTCACCGGCGAGCGCGTCGACAGTCTGGAGAACCTGGCCGCCGGTCGATTGGCCCAGGAAGCCGCCGAGCAGCAGGAGGCCTGGGAGGCTTATCAGCGGGGCCAGGAGGCCGAGATTAAGGGGAAACTGGGAGCCGCCCGCATCTACTACGCCATGGCCGCCCGGCAGGGGCAGGGCAATCTCCGCGAAGCCGCCGAGGCCCGGTTGGCCGAGTTGCAGAGTTCGCGCTAGGCCCGGCTCAGACGATCTCGGCCCAGCGAATCGCCTCGGCCAGCAGTTGGGTTTCGTCCCAGATCGTCGTGGCTGAATCGTCCTCGGTTTCGGCGGCTTCACTGGAAAGAGCCGCTTCACCGGAAAGAAACGCCTGGGCCGACACCTCGCAAGGGCCGGTCACCCGCGGATCGTCGGCCAGCCGCCAAGCGGCGCGGTCCATTCGGCCGGTTCGACCAGCCGGATCGATCCGCACGCCGATGGGTCCGGCCGCGCCCTCGACGATGTCCAGCAACTCGGTGGCCGCCACCAGTCCGCCCAGCAGGGGCACATCCAGGGTCAGTCCAAAAGGTGCCATCTCCACCGCCTGCCGGGCCAATCGCGGGCGGGCCAGCGACTCGTGCAGCCAAATGGGGGTGTGAATCGCGTTACTCAGTTGCACGTGATCCCACAGCGAATCGGCCGGGAAGGGCTGTTCCAGGGCCGTGAACATGAAGTCGTCCAGCCGGTAGAAGAAATCGGCGTGCTCGCTGGGGTCGAACCGCTCCTGGCCATCGATAATGAATTCCTCGGAGGGGAACACCTGGCGAATCGCCCGGGGCAGATTCGGATCGTTGTCCGGCGTGTAGGGGACTTTGACCAGGGCCGCGCCGGCTTCGAACAGTCGACCGATCGTCGTCAGGGCCTCGTCCAAGTGAGCCCATGGCGGTAGCCGCACGGCCCGGGGCCGCTCGGCCGATTGGTTTTGCGGAGTGGCATCGAACTCGCCGGCGACCTCGTTCCAGGCGCCGATGAACGCGCTCTTGGTGCGATGAAAACCCGCCACGCTCGCCAGCCGGCCGCGGACGTCTTCAACCGCCGAGACCCAACGTCCGACAATCCGCGGCGCCAGCCAACGGGTGGCCACCAGCCAGGCCGCTGGCAGCCACTCTTCGGCTTCGCCCGGCTCTGAGGGCAGCACCGCCTCGCCCCATCCCCAGCGGCCTTGGCGCTCGATGCCCACGATCAGCCCCTCGACCATTTCCGCCACCAACACCCGTTCAATTTTCATGGACGGACCTTGGGGATACGAGATCAGGCGGGCCGGACAATCGCCGTTGTCGATCGCGTTGCCGGGCTGCGCGCGAAGGTGTCAACAGAGCCATCAAGTGGCCACCAAATGGCTCGTCACGCCAAGCGAGTCGAAGCTAAGGTAACGCCGCATTACCTTATTAAGGTAACGCCACATTACCTTATTCGCTCGCGCGGGCCAACGGCGTCAGGCTTGGTCGCCGAGCCGCTGGCGGGTCAGCTCGATGGCCTTGAGCAGACCGCGGGCCTTGTTGAGCGTCTCCTGATACTCGGCCTCGGGGCGGCTGTCGGCCACGATGCCGGCTCCGGCCTGGATGTCGTAGGTCGTCCCCCGCACGACCATGGTCCGCAGGGCAATGCAGGTGTCCATGTTCCCCGAAAAGTCCACGTAGCCCACAGCCCCGGCGTAAGGCCCGCGGCGGGTGGGTTCCAGCTCGTCGATGATTTGCATCGCCCGCACCTTGGGGGCGCCGCTCACGGTGCCAGCGGGCAAGCAACTTCGCAGGGCATCAAAGGCGGTCTTGCCGTCGGCCAGCTCGCCGCTGACGTGCGAGGTGATGTGCATCACGTGGCTGTACCGCTCAATCGTCATCACGTCGCTCAACTGGACGGTGCCAAAGCGGGCCACCCGACCCACATCGTTGCGGCCCAGGTCGACCAACATCACGTGCTCGGCCCGTTCCTTGGGATCGGCCAACAGCTCCTCGGCCAGCCGGCGGTCCTCGTCGTCGGTGGCTCCGCGCACGCGAGTGCCGGCCAACGGACGGGTGGTCACGTAACCGTCGATCACCCGGACCATGATCTCGGGACTGCTGCCCACAAGCGTCACTTCGGGCATCCGCAGGTAAAACATAAACGGGCTGGGGTTGACCACCCGCAGCGTGCGATACACCTCGAAGGCGGGCACATTCACCTGAGTGCGGAGCCGCTGGCTGATGACCACTTGGAAGATGTCGCCCGCGGTGATGTAGTCGCGGCACCGCTCGACGGCGGCCTCAAACTGCGGTTGGGTGAAGTTGCTGGTGTACTCCAAGGTCACCGGTCCGGCCGGCTGAATGTCGGACAAACCCAGATGGGTGGGCAGGGGATGACTCAACCGCTCGACCAATTGATCCACCCGCTCGGCGGCTTCCTGGTAGGCAGCGGCTGGGGTGTCGTGCCGATCGAGGTGGGCCTGCACCACGACCAGCACCGTCTTGGTGATGTGATCGAACACCACCATCGTATCGAACAGCCCAAAGGCCAGGTCCGGAATGCCGCGATCATCCGGCGGGGCGTCGGGCAGATGCTCGACGTAGCGGACCGTGTCGTAGCCGGCATAGCCAATCGCCCCCCCGCAAAACGGCGGAAGCTCGGGCCAATGCACCGCCGGCCACTGGGCGATCAGCTCTTCGAGTTCGGCCAACGGATCGTCGCGCTGAAACCGCTCGGTCCCACCGGCGTCGATGCGGGCGATGTCGGAGCCGCGGGCTTCGAGCCGGAAAAAGGGATCGGCCGCCAAAAAGCTGTAGCGTCCCACCCGCTCGCCGCCGATGACGCTTTCGAACAGGCAGGCTCCGCTGCCGGAGTCGATCCGCTCGAACGCCAAGACCGGAGTGAGCGTATCGCTGGTCAGCCGGCGGTAGACGGGCGCCAAGCGAGCGGTCCCCAAACCGGCGGCGAACTCTTCGAAGGCAGGCAAATGATGGGTCACAGACCTTCCTCCGGCAAGCGCTGGCCCAAGGCCGGAGCGGGGCCAATCCACATAAGTCTTTTCATAGCATCGCTTTGCGACAAAACACCCAAGCCGCGAACTCCTTGACCCAGGGGGGATCGGTGATAAAATTCGCAGACTACGCGAAGCCTGAGGCCGCAAGGGTCGGTTGCCGCGGGCTCGCCGGTTGACCTAAAAACATCAGCCCGGTGTCCGCCCCCAGCCCTGCTGAGGTCGGCCATCCGCGACCATACTGTCAGGCCCGTCGGAGCGGAACCCGCGCATGGGGCGCGACTTGAAAGGGTTCGTTTGCCGCAGGGACCTGGGCGATGGCGGACTCGGGGCGGATCGAACACACGTCGGACGGATCGAACAGAACAGTGACCAAGCACCGCGCCGGGCGGTTCGCCCATTGTCAGGAGTGAGTCGAATGAAGTGCCAGAAGTGTGGCAAGCCGGCCACCATTCACATAACCAACCTGTGCGGCGACAAGTTCGAAGAGTGCCACTTTTGCGAAGAACACGGTCAGGAGTACATTGCACAAGGCGAGCAATCGCCGGTGACGGGGCTCAGCCAGTTGGCCAGCGCCTTGGCCGAGCAGCTTCAGGCCGAGCACGCCAAGCGGGAGGCCACGGCCCTGGATGCCAAGGCCTGCCCGGTGTGCGGAATCACCTTTGCCGATTTTCGCAGCCAGGGACGGTTGGGCTGTCCGCACGATTATGTAGAGTTTGCCGAGGAACTCGAGCAGCTTCTGTGGAACATCCACGGGGCCGACACCCATGTGGGGAAGCGGCCCAAGAACTCGCCCGGGGACACCGACGAACGCACCGACTTGATCCGCCTGCGTCGGGAGATGCAGGAGGCGGTCGGTCGAGAAGATTACGAGGCGGCCTCGAAGTTGCGGGACCAAATCCGCCAGATCGAGCAGGCGTGGTCCAAGCC
>JBJHDE010000488.1:0-4578 GCA_050486385.1 Planctomycetales bacterium
TCCGCACGCGGGGGACCTACACGCTCAACCAACACATCACGCTCAACGGCAACGGGCACAACAACGAAGGCGCCCTGCGGGTCAACGACAACACCCTGACCCTGGGAGCCGCCTCCAGCCTGACCCTGGCGTCCAACGCCCGGGTGCGGGTGGACAATGGACGAACTCTGGTCGTTGATGGTCAAGTCACTGGCAGCGGACACCTGGAGAAGGTCGAGAACGGCCTGATGGTGGTCAGCAACGCCACCAACAATCACACCGGCCAGACCTTCATTGATGGTGGCACCTTCCGGGTGACCAACGACGGGGCCTGGGGCAGCAGCGGTGCTGGCACCACGCTGATGTTAGGAACCCTCGAACTGGCGGTGGCAGGCCCTCTTGTTGTCACCGATACCGTGACGCTGTTTGGCAGCACGACGCTACGAAATTCAGGGGGCGATGTCACGATGGCCGGCAACGTGTTGGGGTTCGGTGGCACTCTGGCCATCGACAACACCTCGGCCGGGTCGACCTTGGCGTTCACTGGCGACATGGATCTGGGCGTTGCCAACCTCCAATTCACCGGGGCTGGCGATTTCGATTTGGCCGGTTCGATCGCGGGCGCTTACGGTGCGGGAAGCCTCAACAACGGCTACGCGGCCGGGCTGTTGGAGAGCCGCTTACCGGGCAATCCCAGCAATCGTCCCGAGACCGGGTCCGGGGGGATCCAGCTTTCGCCGCGGACTGGCAACACCCAGCAGTTCGGCCCTGACCTTTGGGGCGACAATACGACGTTCCTCTACACCGGTTGGTTCTACGACGAAGACGGCTGGTTCGCCTTCGGCGAAAGCGTCGACGACCGCGTGCGGATCTGGGTCGACGGGCAGCTCATCTTGACCAACGATGCCTGGAACGTGGCCACCACCTCGGCGGGCAGCGTCGGGCTGCATCGCGACAACATGGCGACGGTCAACGGTGCCAATTCCGCTGGCGGCGCGGGCACCGTGAACTTTGGGATGGGGCCCAACGGCGACGGCTGGCACCAGATCACCATTCTGTTCTCCAACGGAGGCGGTGGAGCTGGGGCCGTGGCTGGCGGATCGAACTCGGCGGGCTTCGGGTGGACGTCGACTTTTGGTTTTGGCCTGCTGGGGGCCAGCTACTTGAGTTCGGGCTTTGACGGGACCAATCGTCCTGGTGCGGCCGGCGGAAACTATGTCGATAGCGTCGTCGACCCCGGCGATGGCTCGCTGTGGCGGACCGAGGCCAACAACATCCGGATGCAGGGCGCTGGCACGTTGCGGATCAGCGGCAGCAACACCCTGGATGGCCGGCTCGACATCGACTCCGGCACCGTGGTCCTGGCCCACGACGAGGCCCTGGGCAGCTCGAATGGCCCGGCCACGGTGGCCGACGGAGCCACGTTGGCCTTCGAAGACGTGCATTTGACCAGCAGCCAGACGATCTTCGTCTCGGGCACCGGCGCCGATGGCCAGGGCGCCCTGCAAAGCTGGGGCTCCGGCAGCAGCAGCTTCGGCGGGACGATCCACTTGCTGGGCGATACGACCATCGGCGGCACGGCCGACACCACCCTGGAACTGACCGGGACCTTGCTGGACGACAGTGCCCAGGACCTGGCCCGCACGGCGTTGGCCTACTGGCGATTCAACGAGGGCGATGCGAACCTGCTGTTCGACACCACCGGCAACGGCAACCACGGCACCATCGAAAACGCCACCTACGGCGCCGGCCGCACTGGGCTGCCGGGCGACACGGCCTTGCAGTTCAACGGGTCCAACAGCCAGGTGCTGATCGACTCGGCCGCGGATGGGGCCTTCGACTCGCTGGCGGCCAACAACCAGGTGACCATCTCGGTGTGGCAGTTCGGCGAGAACCAGCCTCGCGAAGATGTGTTGTTCCGGGGTGTCACCAGCGATGACAGCCGCGTCATCAGCGCCCATCTGCCCTGGAGCAACAGCCAGGTTTATTGGGACGTCGGCGGTGCCAGCGGCTACGGTCGCATCAACGCGGTGGCCTCCGCCGGCGATTACCAGAACGCCTGGAACCACTGGGCTTTCGTCAAGGACGGCAACGACCTGGCGATCTACGTCAACGGCAGCCTGTTCCACAGTGGCACGGGGACGCAGCCCCTGGGTGAGCTGGTGGCCCTGGCGCTGGGCGGATCACCGGACGGTGGCAATCGCTATCAGGGCTGGCTGGACGATTTCGCGATCTTCGACGTGGCCCTGACCCCAGCGGAGATTGCCGCGTTGGCCTCGTCGCCCGCCACACTGACCAAGACGGGCGCAGCGACGCTTCGCCTGGGGGGCGAGGCGCTGTATGGCGGCAGCACCGTGGTTCAGCAAGGCACGCTGGAACTCGACGACGCCACCGTGCTGGGCAGCGTGCTGCTCGCGGCCGACACGACCCTGGCCGGTGCGGGCACGATTTATGGCAGCGTCACGACCACCGGCAGCGGCACCACGCTGGCCCCGCACGAGTTGACCGTTTACGGCGGCGTGACCCTGAGCGACGCGACCTACCAGATTGTCGTGGACGACACGAACCGCGTGGCCTTGACCGTGGGTGGGCAGCTTGCGATGACGAATGTCACGCTCGACATCGCCGAGATCGACGGCCAGTTCAACGGCGAAGAGCTGACCCTGATCGCCAACCTGGACCCGCATGCCGTCGAGTTCAACAACCTGGACAATGGCGAAGTCTTCGCTGCTGACGGCCACCTGTTTGGAATTCAATACGATGGCGGACCCGACGGCCACGACGTCGTGCTCACCGCCCACGGCATCGCCGAGACCAGTGTCGAGCTGGATGCTTTCGGCAACCTGGTGATCACCGACATCAACGGCGGCACGACCAACGACGTGCTGACCATCCGCACCGACGGTGGCGACTACGTCATCAGCGATGCCAACGTCACGCTGATCACCCACATCGTCGGGGCCACGCAGGTCGACCAGCACACGGTCCGCGTGCCGATCAACCTGGTCAGCGGCTCCATCGTGTTCAACACCCTGGGTGGCAATGACACCGTTTATCTGGATGGTCTGACCACCTCCGGCCACCATGTGGTGATCGATACCGGCAGCGGCGATGGGCTGGTCCGCATTCTGGCGGCCAGCACGATTAACGGCGATCTGACCGTGGCCGCCAGAACGGTGACCCAGGCCGCACCGCTGACGGTCACCGGAAGTGCGCACTTCAGCGGCGCCAACTACGCCAACATGGTCGCCCAGGACGGGGCCGTGATACTCTATGAGTTCAACGAGACCAGCGGTTCGGTGGTGCATCCCACGATTGGCACGACGCCCGGCAACCTCGTGAACAATCCCACGCTGGGCGTGACGGGCGCCATTGCCTCGGCCCAGCAGAATACGGCCATTCAGTTCAGCGGCAGCAACCAATCCGCCCGCTTCGGTGTGCAAGGCGAAGGGACGGTGCCTGCCAGCGTGTTCGCTGGGGGCTACGCGATTGAGCTATGGGTGAACCCAGCACACCTGGGCGGCGATCAGATGTTCCTGGCCTTGACCGACATCGCCAACGATGCCCACGGCATCATCCTCCAGACCAATAACAACAACGGCGTCCGATTTTTGAATCGGCCCAGTAGTGGAGGCTCGGGCGGCCAGAACATCAATTTTGACAATTCCCTCACCGCGAACGCTTGGAACCACATCGTGGCGATGGTCGAGTATCGCCCGGCCAATGACGATTTCGTGATGCGTCTGTACGTCAACGGGAATCTCGCGGGGAGCAGCCCCGTGACGACCCCCCCCGGTTACGACGCGGATATGGTTTTGAGCCGGTTGACATGGAGTTCAGCCAGTCGACCCCTGAACGGGCGTCTCGATCAGGTGGCGGTCTACGACGTGGCGCTCACGGCCGCCCAGATCCAGGCCCACTACGCCGCGGCCACGGCCAGCACGAATGTGACGCTCACCAACGCGGGCAACAACTTTGGCACCGTGCAGGTCATCAACGGCGGTACGGTCTCGCTGACCGACCACACGGGCTTCACGCTGGGCACCTCGAGCGTGCAAAGCAGTTTGACGCTCAATTCCAATGAGACCGTTCAGCAGGTGGGCGTGCTCTCGGGCTCGGCCTCGCTCACCAAGCAGGGCAGCGGTCGGCTGTTCCTTAACGGCGACAACACCTACACCGGCATCACCACGGTGCAGAGTGGCCAGATCCGCGTGACCCACGACAACGGCCTGGGCACGGCCGATGGCGGCACCGTGGTGCAGAGCAACGCCCGGGTCGAGCTGGACGGTGGGGTCGTGGTCACCGGCGAGACGCTCACCATCAACGGGCACGGGGGCGACAACCAGGGCGCCCTGCGGAGTATGAGCGGCACCGCCGAGTGGGCTGGCAATGTGATTCTGGGTACCGACATGGCTCGCCTGGGGGCAAACGGCAACAGCACGCTGGTTGTCAGTGGCGACATCAGCGGCCCCTCCGGCTTTGGCCTGGCGATTCGCATGCCCGATTCCACGGCGGCTAGTATCGGCAACAACCGCGTGGTTCTCAGTGGGACCAACAACACCTATACGGGACCCACGCAGGTGGTGGTCGGGCTGGTGC
>JBJHDE010000489.1:0-4578 GCA_050486385.1 Planctomycetales bacterium
GCGGAGCCCGGTGGCCTCGGTCGGCCAGAGCCTGTCGATCATCGTCGAGCCCGACCACGCGCGATTCCGCCTCGATCTGGTGCTGCCCAGCGGCGGCCCCCCCAGCTTCTCGCATCGCATGCGGTTGCCGTCGGGCTGGACGGTCGACACCGCCGAACTCGCCCCGCCCGAGAGCGAACGACTCGAAATCGAGCCATTGGACAACGGCGAGGTCCGGTTGTTGATGGGCCCGAATCGCGCCGCCCGGCGGTTCCGGCTCAGCGGGCGGATTGCCCCGACCGACGGCTTGCTGTTGGTGCAGCCGGTGGCCTTGGACCGCGTGCAAACCAGCAGCACCCGGGTCGAGATCTCGCGGCGTCGGGGCGTGGTCGCCCAACTGGCCAAGGTCGAAGGTTTTGAACTCCTGGACACCGACCAACCGCCCCTGTTGGAATCGCGCGACCTGCTGCCCACTGGGGCCTTCCGCTCCCAGGGCGAGGACTCCGCCGCACGCCTGGGCATCCGCACCCGACTCGCCAAGTCCCAAGTCCGCGGGCGGGTCGTGACCTCGGTCGATCCCCGGGGCGAGACTTGGGGCATGCGGGCGGTGGCCATGATCGAGCAGGTCGACGGCGATCCGCTGGATCGCCTGGTGTTTACGGTGGATCCGTCGTTCGTGGGCCCATTTGAAGTGGACAGCGCCTTCCGGCTGGTCGAGTCGTCGACCACGCCACGGGGGCTGCGGCGGCTTGAGGTGTTGCCGAATCAACCGATCAGCATGCCCACGGCCATCACCGTGCGGGGGCAACTTCCCTGGAAAGTCGGCGAACCGCGGCGGGTGCCCGTGGTCCGCACGCCGGGACTCGACCTGCAACGCCTGCTGCTGTTGCCCGACGCCGACGCCAACGGTCCGCTGATCTGGGAGACCCAGCAACTTGAACCCCTGACCGAGGACCAGCGGCCAACCGGCGTGGCCTATCGCGGCGTGCAGGTGCTGCGTGCCGAGGGGCCTCAGCCCATCGCCGAGTGGGTGGCGCAGCCCACACCCGACCAGGCCGATCGCGTGATCCTGGCCGATATCCGCCTGCAAACCACACACTCGGGCTGGCAGTCGCTGGGGGCCTTCTGGTTGGAGTCCGGCCAGCGCGACGAAGTGAGCCTCCGCCTGCCCGACGCTTCGACCCGCGTGCTGGCGGTATGGCTCAACGGGCATCCCGCCGCCGCCCGCTGGGCCGAAGGCCCGGCCAAGCGGGTGATCGTGCCCTTGGTGCCGGGCTCGGGGCCGGCGCTGGTCGAGATTCTGGCCCAAGGTAGTAGCGTGGCGGCACCGCCGTCGGACACGATTCCCTGGATCGAACACCTGCCGGTCCGCGAGACGCTGTGGACCACCGCCCCGCTGCGTGGCAACGGCGCCCTGCGACTGCTGGGCCAAGAATGGAGCGTCATCAGCGATCAGGCCGACGCCCGGCGGGCCCGGGCGTTGCTGGAGTTCCGGAGTCGCGACCTGGCGCCCCTCTGGCCGACGATGGGGCATCGGCTGTTGGAACGGCTGGTGCTGGCCACCCAGCTTGATCCCGACTCGGAGGCTGGGCCCTTGTCGGCCGATTTGCAGGATCACCTGGTCGCCGCCGCCCAGCCCGATGTACCCGGCCGAGCCCAGACGCTGGGCGACCTGTGGGAGGCTTCGTTGCCAATCGGCGCGCTGGCGGCCGGTCGGATTGGTGAGGATCCGCCCAAGAGTTGGCCTGCCACCAGCGGGCGGAAAAACGGCAACAGCACCATCGAATGGGCCCTGGCCTTGGGGCTGGTGCTGCTGACCGTGGTGGTCGTGGGCTGTGGCTCGCACACGCTGTACGAAAGTCTGGTCCGCAATCGCCTGGCCGCCTGGGGGGTGATGTTCGGCGTCGCCTGGTGGCTGCTGTTAGAGCCCAGCGTGCTGGGCGTGTTCATTGCCCTCATCAGCGGACTCACCGGACTGGCCAGCGGCTGGCCGGGAGCCCGCCGCACGCGACCGCTACTCAGCCGCATGGCGTGATTCGGGTGGTGGTTCAAAATCCCGAGCCGTTCCCGTCCTCGGCGAAATCAAAGAACACGCTCGACCCGCCCAGGGCCGTCGCCCCACGGACCATATGCGGCGGCAACCGCGTCATGCCCTCGGGAAGGCTGCTCGCTTCCTCGGCAATCGCTGGGACATAAGCGTGCTTCACGTGATAGGGCTCGCCCGAGAGCAAGTCGACCACCGCATCGCGGACCGCAGGCACCGCACATCCGCCACCGGTCAGAATCAATTCGTCAACTCGCTGGGTGTTCTCCAACTCCAAAAACTCGGCCGTGGCCTGCCGCACCCGTTGCCCGAACTCGGTCAGCACCTGATCCAACTCGTCGCGTCGATTCCGGCCACCGATCTGCACACCGCTCGCAAACCGAAACCCACCGTGTCGCTGATACACATCGCGACGGAATACCTCCATCCGCCGATGATCAGGCGATTGTACCAGTTTGTTAAGCGCCTCGCGTTGCGAATCGTCGAGCGAATCCATGACCGCGCGATCGAGGTCGGTCAACCCAAGGGCGACCGAATGCCGGGCTAGTCGTCGTCGGCCTTGGTAAGTGCCTTGCAAAGGTTCGTTGAGATCCTCCAAATCGAACCCCATCATCGCAAAGTCGGTGGTGTAGCCGCCCACGTCGACCAACATCACCCAGTGCATCCGCCGATTGAAACGACTGGCCTGCCGCTTGCGGAGTTGGTCGAGAATTTTCGATTCATAGAACATCTTTTGATAATTCGGATGCAGCTCGTTCCCCCAGTTCAGCTCGTCGGGTCGCCAGACCACGTTCCGCCCTTCGGTGAAAACCCCAATCGCATTGGCAATGGGTTCATGCAAAGCCGCATTCTTTGTATCAACCAGCCAGCCTGCTTCGGTCAGCACTTCGGTCAACATGGCCGCCGCGCCCGCCGCCGATTGATCGGTGAAAGCCGGCAGGGTGATTCGGGTCGGAACCCGCGACAGATCCTCGATATTCAACGATCTGGCAATGGGGGTCAAAAAAGTGCGGAGCCAGTGGAAGAACCCCACCGCGACCTCCTTGTAACGCACCGCAATCTCGCCGTCGTTTTCTTCAACCAACTCCGAAGCAGCCTCCTCGCCCAGGATCATGGCCTCGATCCGCGGCCGATCGGTCTCTTGGAGGTTTCCCGTAGCGCGGAGCCCCTCCCAGATGGGATCAGGCAAACGGTTCGTTTCGTGCTTGACCACCGGCTGGGGCACGTCGCCGCGTTCATCCGAAAAGAAGCGCGGCTTCCAATTGCGGTAGACGTGCTCGGCATGTCCCAGGCGGGGAACCTGGATTCCATAATGCCATTGCCCATCGGCCGAGACCGCGGCAACAGTCGGCACGCAGATATCCAACTGGTCCGGATCGAAACGCTGGAGACTGGCATCACGGACCAATCGGGACTCCTCGCCCCAATCGGCTCGAAGACCGACCTTCGTATTCGAGTTGCCAAAGTCGATGCTGACCAGGGGACGCTGTTCACTCATGGGAAGTTACCTCTCATTGGATGATTCCTGATCGCTTCGGCGCGTGAGCCCTGCGTGCGGTGCCATCGACGCGGTAAATCGGTTCACTTATCAGCCGGTCGCACAACCGCGGCACACAGTTGGCGTGGCCCGTGAACAGTTTGAATCTCCCAGCCAGATTGCACGATCACGGCACGATCACCCAGGGAAAGCGGCTCATTTGAAATATGATGCAACCCATCAAACTCCACGGCATCGCCCGGTTCTCCCACGGGTTCGATACCGAGATTGAACATCACGGCTTCCAAGGCGTTACGAACGTCGGGCGACTCGCTCTCTTGCAGCACATACACCAAGTGCTCGGCGGCGGCTTGCCGGAAGTCGCGGTCGACTTCGGTTTGGGGCTCGGGCAACCGCGGTCGTGGTGGTGGCAGCGAAACCGGCGGCTCGACGACAACCGGCGGCTCGGCCTGGGGTGGCGGAGTCAGGGGAGCGGCGCCAATCGCCTCGGCCAGGCTGGCGGCCACGGCCGAGTCGGGCACGCCGTGCTTGGCCAGCCGACCGGCGACTTGCCGGTACTCCTGAAGCGCTTTGCTCAGGTACGGCTTGGCATCGGCAAAGCGATTGGCAAAGCGGTCGCTGCGGAATGTCCCCCCGCGAGGCCAACGGTAAATGCGGCCCGCCTGGATCAGCTCGGCCAGCAGCTTGGGCATCCACTCTTTCTTGAGCTTCGACGCCCCGCCGCAGCCAACCGCTTTGCCCAGGGCAGTCTCCAACTCCGCCCGCGAGCGAGGCTCGGGGCCGACCAACTCGGCCAGTTTCTCGCGAGCCAGGGCGTACTCGTCGCGGGTCCAGAAGCGGGCCGACTGGCCCTTTTTGAGGCACGGCCGTAGCCGCTTGGCGGCCACCAGGGCCTGGACCGTCTCGCGGAACTTGGCCTCGCTGAGCTTCGGGCCGCTGTACTGGGCCCGCGCCGCCGAAAGCCCCAGCGGCGTGTCGGCGGCATCAAAGGTCGCCAGCACCGCCTGCTGAAGTTCGTCAAGTGTCGCCATCGTCGTCGCGGACGACGGACCATCAT
>JBJHDE010000490.1:0-4577 GCA_050486385.1 Planctomycetales bacterium
ATCAGGGCGATCAAAGGTCTGGGCCATTTCGGCAATCGAATCGACGATCGAGTCGACCACGTCATACGGCAGGTTCGTCAGACCGCCGATGCCGGTGCCGTTGAGTTCCAGCAGATGAAACTCCTTGTCGCCGTTCCGCTCGGCGACCAGGATCTCCAGCGGGGCCACACAGAACAGTTCGCGTTGGCTCTTGCTTCGCAGCGAAACGGCCGACTCGCTGGCCAGTTCATCGGCCAGGATACGGTCCTGGGCATCACGGATGCCCGTGCGGTCCTCCAGCTCGTGACCCAGCAGTGGGCTCGCGGCAAGAATTGTTTCCAAAGAGACTCGGGGGGACTCATGAACCAACATCGAGTTGCGGCTCCTGCGCCGGTGTGCGTCAGTGGGTGCGTGTCTGATATCCTAATCCAGTCACATCCCGTCTGACAGAATCCTTTCTGAGCATTCCGGGTGAGTGGGCGAGCACTCACGCTTGCCGCGGCGAATAAGTCGGGCGGCTACGCTCATCCTGAGGCAGCCAGCGATTCGACTCGCCGTAGCTGACAAGATTCCTATGCACGCAGTGTGCCAAAGGAGTCTTTCGCCGAGAAAGTGCGAGAATTTACCCCAAAGGGGCGGGCTTCGCTCGCACGCGACGCTCAGGTGGTTCGGATTGGGCGCTTTGGGTCGATTCGGTCTCCTAGCTCACGATCTGGTGGATGGCAACCGTTGAAAAGATTGAATCCCAGATTTTTCAAAAGTCAAGGAGCCCTATTTTGAGTGTCTTCCAACCAGGCTGGTCGCCGAGCGAGCACCCCAGGCGGGTTGCCTTTCCGACAAACTGGTCGCATAATGACCGCGCTGAACAGAAGCACACTCATTTTCTGAGGGATCTGTCGCATGCCGCAGGCACTATCAACGGACGCGACGCCTCTGCGAATTGTTCCGGTCGCCCCGGGCGATGGTCTTCCCGCGGCTTTAATCGACGAATTTCGTCAGCGGATTGGCAGCTCTCCGCCGGGGCGGACAGTTTGGCTGGCACCGAACCGGCGGCTGGCTGCTGAGGCCGCGGCGCGATTGCTTGGCGATCAGCCCGTGTTGCTGAATCCCCAGACCCTCACCTGGGACCAATTCGCGGGACGGCTGCTTCGCTTTGCCTCGGTGCCATTGGCGCCATTGACCCAGGGGATGAAGCGGCACCTGGTCGGCCGGCTGATTCGCGCCGCGCGGAGCCGAGGCGAGCTGACCTACTTCGAGCCCCTGGCTGGCACCCCGGGGCTGGTCGATTTGGTCAGCGAATTCATCACCCGCATGAAAAGCAGCGAGCGTTGGCCCGAGGAACTCCGCGACCAGTTGGACACGTTGCCGGGCCCTATCAGCCGCAATGCCGAGTTGGTCGAGCTATACGCCGCTTACCAGAAAACCCTGCTGGCCCACCATTACTATGACCGCGAGGGTCTGTACTGGACCGCCCGCGAGGCCCTGCGGGGCGGACAGATTCGCCCCTTCGAGGCGGTTCGCCGTGTCTATGTGGTCGGCTTCACCGCGCTGTCGGCCTCGCAGCACGAAATGCTGGGCCTGCTGGCCCGCCGCGTCGAGCACACGACCCTGACGTTGCCCCTGGCCGACGAACCCGAACGCCCCGAGATCACCCAATCGACCGTCGCCACCTGGCGCCGCATCGATCGGACTTACCCCAAGGTCGAGCTGGCCGATCCGTTGCCGACCACCGGCCGGCGCCCCGCGGGTCTTGAGCACCTGGCGGCCGAACTGTTCAAGAACCCCCGGCGGCAGACGCCCTCGGCCCAAACCGCTGGGGTCGAGATCCTGGCCGCCGCCGGGACCCGTCGCGAGCTGGAACTCGTGGGGCGGCGGATTAAACGCTTGCTCCGTGAGGGCCACACCCCCCCGTCGACGGACGGACGCCGACCGGGGCCAGCCAACCGGATGCCCGTCACGCCGGGCGAAGTGCTGGTCGTGGCGCGCGAATTGGGGGCGGTGTCGCCGCTGGTCGAGGAAGTGTTCACCGAGCTGGGCCTGCCCTTTGTGCTGGATAGCGGTCCGGGCCTGGCCAGCCTGCCGGGGATGAGCCGGATTGTCGGGCTGTTGGAATTGGCCCACAAAGGCTGGGAGTTCCGCTTGCTGGTCTCGCTGCTGGGCAGCAATTACTTCCAACCCGCCTGGCCCCAGGCCGCCGACCGCGCCGCCGAAGCCGCCACCGGCATCGTCCACCAGTTGGGCATCATGCGGGGTCAGGAGCTGATGTTGGCTCGGGTCGAGCGGATCGCCGCGATCGACCTGGCCACTCAACCGCCCAGCCGCCGTATCCAGCAACGTGTCCTGGCCGCGCGTCAAGCCTTGCCCTTGCTCAAGCGCTTGGCCAAGACCCTGGCCGACCTGCCCCAGCGGGCCACGCTGGCGGTGTGGATCGAGCGGCTGACCAGCCTGCTGGACGAAACCGGTTGGCTACAGGTCGCCGCTCAGCCCCGGGCCGGGCATCCCAACGGCCCAGCCCTCGACTGGCTCGGCTGGCAGCGGCTGTTGGCCAGCTTGCGGGCGACCGTGGAACTGGAGAACCGTCTGGATCGCCGGCCTCCGGAACTCAATCGCAAAGAGTTCGCCGCCACCATCAGCGAGGTGATCCACGGCGAGCGATTGGGCCAGCTTGAACCCGAGGCCGGGCGAGTCCGCGTGCTGGCGGCTCACCGCGCGGTGGGGATGCGGGTTCCTTATGTATTCGTGATGGGCATGAACGAGGGCAGCTTTCCGCCCTCCAGTCGCGTCGAGCTGGGCCCGATCGACACCAGCAGCCGTGCCGACGCCAGCGAGATGGCCCTGTTCTATCAACTCACTTGCCAGGCCCAACGCCTGCTGGTGCTGAGCTATCCGGCCTTGGACGAGCGGGCGCAACCCGTCTTGCCCAGCCCGTTTCTGACCGAGGTGCAAGGGGCCTTCGGCGTCGACGACCAGGGCCAGCCCCATTTGCCCGAACAGCGGCTGCTCGATCTGACGCCCACCGCCGCGCTGGATCGACCCGCCACCGACAGCCAACCGGTGTGCCCACGGCAATGGCGGATCGCCGCCCTGGCCCGCGCCACCCGCGAGCAGCCCGACGCGGCCAAGTGGTTGGCCGGTTGGTTGCGTCACGGCGGCCCCGCCACGGCGATTGCCGGATTGCGCGCCGCGGTGGAACTGCATCGCAGCCGGGCCGAGCGACTGGAGTTTGGCCCCTTCGAGGGCATCCTGCCGACCGAGGCCGCACGGCAATGGCTGACCCAAATGGCCGAGAAGCGGGTGTGGAGCCCCAGCCAGTTGGAAGGCTACACGCTGTGTCCGTTTCGTTTTCTTGTCGAAAAGGTCCTGCGGATTGAGCCGCTGGACGAGCTGGCCCTGGACACCGATCGGCTGCGGAGTGGCGAGGCCTTCCACAACGCTTTGGAGCGCATGCACCGTCGGCTCAACCAGGCTCAGGGCGGTCCGGCCAGCCCCGTGCCGTTGGACGCCGACGAGGTTCGCCAGGCGTTCATGGAAGCCCTGGATGCCGAGTTCGCCGCGCTGGCCGAGCCCGACGACTCGTTGCACTCGGGGCTGTTGGAGATTGAACGCCGGCAACTCGTGGAACTCGGTGTCCGTTACCTGACACAACACGCCGACTACGACAAACAGGTTGCCGATTTGACCCAGCCGCTGCGGCCGGCCCACTTTGAGGTCGGGTTTGGCGGATCGCTGAGCGAGGACGACGATCCGCTGTCGACGACCGAGCCCTTGGTGCTGGTGGACGACGAGTCGGGCCAGGCGATTCGCATCTCGGGTCGCATCGACCGGCTGGATCTGGGCGGCACCGAGCAGGGGCCGGTATTTGCCATCATCGATTACAAGACCGGGGGCTCGACGCGGTACAACGTCAAGAAACTGGCCAGCGGCGAGAGCAACACCCTGCAACTTCCGCTGTATGCCCTGGCCGCCCGGGACCTGCTGCTGGCCGATCGCGGGGCCCTGCCCTGGGGCGTGGGCTATTGGCTGGTCAAGGGCAAGGGCCTCGATGCCCTCAAATGCCTGGACATCGAAGGCCCGCATGTCCAGCCCAACGCCACCTGGCAACGGATCGAAGACGATGTCCGCCGGCGGGTGTTCGACATCGTGGGCGATCTCACCAGCGGCAAGTTTCCCGTGGCCAGTTCCGACGACCACTGCACCAGCTATTGCGAATTTGCGCGGACCTGCCGCGTGAACCAGATCCGGAGCCTCAAAAAACCATGGCCGCCAGCAGCCACGCCCCCAAGCTGACCGTCGAGCAGTCGGCCGCCATCACCCGCCGTACGTGTAGCATCTCGTTGAATGCCGGCGCGGGCAGCGGCAAAACGTTCGTGCTCACGCAGCGGTTCCTTGCGCACCTGGACCCGGTCGGGCCCGAGGCCCCGGCGGGGCTGGACCAGTTGGTGGCCATCACCTTCACCGAGCGTGCCGCCGGCGAGATGCGGGCCCGCATCGCACGCGCCTGCCGCCGCCGTTTGCTGACCTGTCCCGAAGACGAAGCCAACCACTGGCTGGCCATCCTGCGGGGACTGCCCAACGCCCGGATCAGCACGATCCACGGC
>JBJHDE010000491.1:0-4573 GCA_050486385.1 Planctomycetales bacterium
CGTCCACGTGCAGGCCGATATGTACTGCTGCCCGGCTTGCGACAACTACAACCTGGCGGTCAAAATGCTGGTGGAGGATGGTGATTCTACCAAGACCGAAGACCTCTTTAGATTCCAGAAGAAACCATGACCTACGCCACACCCCGCCCACTTCGCCCGAGATTGCGTGTGATGGGATTCCGTCCGATGTGTCGTCACCTGGTGTTGGCCGGGCTGCTAGGAGGCCTGAGCCTGGGGCTCGTCGGCTGCAGCGATGGCTTGCAGGTCGTGCCGGTGTCGGGCACCGTGACCCTGGACGGACAGCCCCTGTCGGGGGCCCATGTCAGCTTTCAGCCCCGCACCGACAACCAGGACCGCGTGGGACCCGGCTCGTATGCCGTGACCGACGAGACCGGCCGCTACGAATTGCGGCTGGCCACCGACGACCGCCGCGGGGCCATTGTCGGCGATCACCGGGTGCGGGTGTTGACCAACATCGAGGACGACCCCGACAGCGATGTCTCGATTGTGCGTCCCGAGATTGTGCCCGAAGATTACCGCGAGGGCCGGGTGACCATCACGGTTCCCGCAGGTGGCAGCGAATCGCTGGACATCGCTATTCCCAAGCGCTGAGCCGCACGAGGTTGGCCGGGGCGTGCCCCACAAAAACACACCGCATCGCCCCCGCCAATGGGTCGGGAGCGATGCGGTGCTGGTGTTTGCGCCAAACGCGCTGCTGGGGCTCAGCCGTACTTGGCGTTCAGTTGGTCCATGAAGTCCTTGCACTTGCGAGTGGCCTTCCAGGCGTCGGGCCAGAAGCACAGGTCCACGGTCCACCAGTCGTCGGGGCACTTGGCGGCCACCAGGGCGGGCATGATCTCGTCGAAGTCGAGGTTGCCTTCGCCGAACGGCGGGTGGGTGCTGGTGTGGTTGTCGTGCAAGGTGTCGTCGGAGTCGATCAGGTGGATCCGGCCGATCTTGCCGGCCAATCGCTCGGCCAACTCGCGAACGCCGCCCGGCAGGGTCTCCCGCTGGCCGGGTTGCCGCGAGCCGTGCTTGGCGATCATGTTGGCGTGGCAGGTATCGAACATGGTCAGAAAATTGGGATGGCCCACGCCATCGACGACCCGTTCAATATCGCTGGGCTTATTGAAGGCGAATCCGGGTTCAAACTCCCAGACGACCCGCACACCCTGGGCGGCGGCCTCTTCGGCGCAGGTCCGCCAGGTGCTGGTGACGCGTTCCAGGGCGGTGTCGTAGTCCAGCGTCTTCTCGTGAGCGGGCTCGCCGGGGACCTGGCCCAAGACGCCGGGGTCTTCGGTGGTGTCGACGCGGATGACGTCGATGCCCAGGTCGTTGCAGAATTGCAAGTTCTTGCGGAAGGTCGCCAGGTAGCTGTCGGGGCTTTCGGCCGTCAGCAGCCGCTCGCTCCACAGGTCGGCCGCCAGGCCACTGCAGCCCATGCCGCGATCTTCCCAGAGCTTGCGGACCTCGGTCCGTTGCGCGGTGGTGGTCAGGGCATCGGGGTTGGGATGCACGCCGAAGCCGCCGAGTTCGAGCCCGTCGAACCCCATTTCGTGGAGCTTCTCGACGACTTCGGGAAACGGGATGGGGTTGTCCGCGTAGGGGCCAATCGCATAGGCCCAGGTGCCAATCGAGATCCTCTTGGCCATGAACAAGTCTCCAGGCGGGGACGATTCGGGGGTGGTCTTGGAGGCGACAACATAACCCACCACCGTGGCCGACCCAAGTGGCCGGCGGCGCATTCGACCCGCCCCAGAGTCAACCGACCCGGTGTCAACCGACCCAATGTCGCGCGGCCCACGGTCCCGCGAACCCCGGCCGGTCGGCCAAGTGCCCCCATCGCCTGTGCCCCGCGATGGGTGGCTTCCGCACCCAGAGTCGATGGGCTAAGTTAGCCACGCCCCTGCCGCCATTCTGGGAACCTTTCGCGATGCCGCTTGCCAATGCCGTGAGTCTGCTGGGCCTGGTCGTGATGCTGGGCCTAGCGTGGTTGCTCAGCAGCCACCGTTGGAAGATCAACCCCCGGGTGATCATCGGCGGTTTGCTGCTGCAATACCTGTTGGCGATTTTGATCCTCAAGACCTCCTGGGGCTTTGCCCTGTTCGAGCTGTTGGGCCGCGGCATCGAGGCGGTCATCACCAGTGCCGAACCGGGCTTGGGCCTGGTGTTTGGCGAGTCGGCCAGCGGCTACGGATTGGCCTTCAAGGTGCTGCCGTTAATCATTGTGTTTTCGTCTTTGCTGGCGGTGTTGTACTACATCCGCATTATGCCGCTGTTGGTGCAGGGCATGGGCTGGGTCATGCAACGCACCCTGGGCACTGGCGGGGCCGAGACTCTGGCGGCGGCGGCCAATGTGTTTGTCGGGCAGAACACCGCCCCGCTGGTCGCCCGGCCTTATCTGCCGACGATGACCAACAGCGAACTCATGACCATCATGGTGGCGGGGTTCTCGACCATTGCCGTCAATATCATGGCGGCCTATATCGACATGGGCATCAGCGCCACCCACCTGCTGTCGGCCAGCGTGATCAGTGCTCCGGGGGCGCTGCTGATCGCCAAGATCCTGGAGCCCGAGATTACCAAGCCGGCTTCCGGCGACGAACTCGTGGTGGCCACCGATCACGAAGCTACCAACCTGGTGCATGCGGTCACCCGAGGGGCGACCGACGGCTTGCGGATTGCCCTAGGCGTGGGGGCGATGCTGATTGCCTTCATCGCCCTGGTCAACCTGGTCAACATGCTGTTGGCCACGCTTTGGCCAGGGGCCACGCTGCAAGCCGGGCTAAGCTGGCTGTTCTGGCCGTTGGCCTGGTGTATGGGCTTTCCCGTCGAAGACTGCACCGCCGTCGCCGAGCTATTGGGCCTGCGTTTCGTGACCAACGAGTTTCTGGCCTACCAGAGCCTGGTCGACCCCGCCTGGCGCGAGCAAGTCGGTGGCCTGACCGATCGCAGCGAGATCCTGATCGTCTACGCCATGTGCGGCTTTGCCAACCTGGGCTCCATCGGCGTGCAGGTCGGTGGCATCGGGGCGATCATCCCCAATCGCGAGGCCGATCTGGCCCGCTTGGGCTTTCGGGCGATGTTGGGCGGTACGCTGGCTTCGTTTGTCGGGGCCTGCGTGGTCGGCAGCATCCTGTAGTCACGGGCCAGCGGTTCGTCACGGGCCAGGGGTTCCGGCCATCGTCGTGGCGTGGGTCAGTACCGCCAGACCCGGTACATCAACCAACTGCCCCACACGGCCAGTAGCAGGTTGCCGGCCCAGACGCTCCAGCCGGGGAAGGTGCCATCCTTGGCCTGATTGACCGTCAGGGCCATCAGTGGGTAGTAGACCGTCATGATCGGCAAGAACACCAGGCCGAAGTTGGTCATCGTGTCGGCCCGACGATTCAGAATGGCCAGCGGAATGCCCACCATCATGAACACCAACACGCTGAACCCGTTCGACCACCGCCGGTAGGGCTCGGTCTTGAGCCGGGCGATGTTCTGTTTGCGAATGGCGATGCTGTCCAGTTGCCCGGTCCACCGCTCGGCCTGCAAGGCCAGGTGATCGCCGGTCACCAGACCCAGGGCCAGTTCGGCGGCCAGCTCTTCGCGGAACTGATTCAGCTCCTCGCGGCGTTCATCGAGCGCCAGGGGCAGCTCGCTCAGCGGGATCATCGAGGGCGAGCGATCGGGTCGGAACAGACCAAACGGAATGCGGCGCTCTTCTTGATCGAACACGTACTTCACGTTGCCGCTGGAAGCCGTGCCGTCGAGAATGGTGATCGAGAGTTCTTGGACCTTCGAGTGATAATCCAGCACCGCTTCGGTGGCGGCGATGTTGACCGTCCGGCCATCGCCCGCGGTGAGAATCACGGTGGTCCCCAGCAGCCGCCGGCCCTCGATCCGCTCGACGGCGATCGAAAAGGCGTCGGTCGAGAAATGGCCGTCGCTTTTCAGCTTGTCGTAGATCACCTCTTCCACGGCTTCAATGCCCACTCGCTGCACGCCCTCGCGACCCCACGTGACCGCCAGGTCGTTGAGCCACACGGCCGCCCGACTCAACAGAAAGGCGACGGCCAACACCGGCAGAATGACCGCCCGCACCACGTTGATGCCGGCGGCCTTGAGGGCAATCACCTCGCCCGTGGCCGACATGCGGCCAAACGTCATGGCCGCCGCCAGCAGGCCCATCGCCGGCAACGTGAACCGCAGGGCTTCGGGCACCAAGAACGGCAGCAACTGCACGATCATCTCGGGCGCCAGGTCCTTGCTGCGGGCCTCGCGGACCACGCCGACCAGCATCAACAGGGCCGTGACCCCGATCGAGGCCAACAGGAAGATCCTCGACCAGTCGGCCAACACGTGTCGGACGTAACGGCCGAGCAACGGCATGGCGGTTCGCCGGGAGGAGGCAGTGGGGTCGGGCACGCACTGAACCACCCGCCCATCCGGCTTCGCCAGGACCACGGCATCGTCAGGCGATGCCCCAGGTGCCAGGCCCGGGCGATCGAGTCGGGGCGATTGGTCCCGCGGGGTTCAGTCGGGCGGGCAGTGTGAGCCCGCGGTGCCCAACGGTCAAGCCGAGTTC
>JBJHDE010000492.1:0-4571 GCA_050486385.1 Planctomycetales bacterium
CGGGGCTGACGGTCAACGTGCTGGAGGTCTACTCGGCGGCTGACAACAGCGAGCGGATGGATCTCAGAGGGGTGCCTTACGCCTTGTGCTACCGCCGCGTGCTTGAGGAGTGCGCCACAATTGACGAAGCCGTCAAGCTGCTGCGTCAGATGAAACGGACGACCTCGACCAACCTGGCCGTGGCCGACACCCAGGGCACCGCCGTGCTGGAGATCACCACCAAGCAAGTGGTCGTGCGTCGGCCCGAGAACAACGTTGTGGCCGCCACCAACCATTTTGTCAGCGAGGGGCTCCGCACCTGGACCGGCTGCTACCGCTATCGGGAACTTCGCGATCTGGCGGCCTTGCCCAAGGTGGGGCTGACCGAGATTCGGCACGCCCTGCACGAGGTCAACCAGGGGGAACTCACCCTGCAATCCATGATCTGGGAGCCCGAGGCCAAGCGGCTGCACCTGGCAATTGGCCCCTGCCCCACCACCCGGCTGCCGATGAAAACCCTGGAACTTGGCCCCTTGTTCAAGCGGGGCCAGGACTTCCACCAGGCGGCCGAGGCCAACTGAGCCGCACCGTGGCAACGTCCGATAATCCCCTGCTGTGGTTGTCGCGGCGGCAATTTCTCCCTTGGAGCCCACCGCCCGGATCGCTAGCCTAAGGGGGAGACGAACGCATCGCGGGCGGGCGCAACTGCCCTGCCGGTGCGTCGGAGACTTCCCTCCAGGTTGCGGGATTGCTGGCCCAACCGCCGGCGGCCTCGCCCGGCAAAGACCGGTGAGGTGTGGCCATGGGTTTCCTGACCGAGCAGATCGAACGTCGTTTGGTGCTGCACCTGCGGACACCCCGCGAGGTTGTGCCGCGGTGGGTGGATCCGTGGTTGGTGGGCGAGTCGGCCCTCGGCGGCATTCTTGTCGACCGCGTCAAGGCGTTGGGGCCGCTGGGGCTGGGGTGCGAGCGCATCAGCTATTTCTGGCTGGCCCGCGGTGGCCCCGACGGCGAATCGCCCGAGCGGGTCGTTTGGCGGCAGGTTTCCACCAGCCGTGTGGACTGCCTGCTGGCGGCCTCGCCGAGTGTGCGGTTCGCCGAAATCGACGTCGTCGACACGCCCGAGCGGATTGCCATTCGCAGCCGCGAGACCGGATCGGGCTGGCCGCTGGTGCTGTGGGCACGTCCGCTACCGGCATGGCCGACGAACTCGGTGTTTTCCTCGGCGCGGCAGGCGGCCTGTCTGGCGGCCGGTGGCGACGACGCCTGGGACATCACACCGCTGTGGATCGAGAAACTTCAGCCCGGCCCCTGGTGCGATCCGGCCGTGGTGGCCCGCGGCCTGTGGGATGTGGACTCGGGGCTGGTCCTGCGTCGGGTCGACATGGGGCGGATCCCGCACGAGGTCCGTCAACGCGGTTTGCGGCTGGTGCCGCACATGCCGCTGGCCTGCTGGGGGTTGGCCCGCGATCAACACTCCGAAGACACCCCGGTCGATTGGTCCAGCCCGTCGCTGGACACCCGCCTTTCTGGATGACCTGGCGTACTGGATGAACCCGCCTTTCAGGATGAATGGAGCTTGATGAACGGACTCGTACTTGCCGCCGATACGTGCTGGTTGCTGCTGATTCGTCACGGGGCCACGGCCAACAACGAGGCCAATCCCCCGGTGCTGCAAGGCCAAGGGGCCAACGATGCCTTGAGCGACCTGGGTTGGCAGCAGGTCCGGCGTTGCCGCGACTGGCTGCGGGAGGCACCGCTGGGGGCGGTCTATTCCAGTCCCCTGCTCCGCGCGCGACAGACGGCCGAGACGCTGGCCGAACCGCATGGGCTGGAGCCGGCGATTGTGGCCGAGCTGACCGAAGCCGATGTGGGTCAGTGGGAGGGTCGCGACTGGGGGGACATCGCCCAGAGCGATCCCGAGGGATATCGCGCATTTATGGACGATCCCGGGCGGGTGCCCTACCCTGGCGGCGAGAGCTTTGCCGATGTCCAGCGGCGGGTGCTACCCGCGGTGTTGCAGCGGGCCGAGGCTCACCTGGGTCAGGCCGTCGCCGTGGTGGCCCACAATGTGGTGCATCGCACCCTGGTGGCCGCCGCCATGGAGCTGCCCTTGCAGCACTCGCGACGAATCTTTCTGGAGAACGCCGGAGTCAGCCTGGTGCGATTCCGCCAGGGCCGCCTCAAGGCCCTGACCATCAACGCCATGGACCACCTGCTCGACCTCGGCCCCCACTGATCCCTGCGCAACACTGCAAACCAGATTCGTGCCACTGGTGGCTTGTCCACCAGTGTGTGGCTCAGTCGGACAGTCCCGCCTAAGTTGCTCCAGTTTGATGGTTTACGAGCATTCTAGTCGAACAGTAGCAGGCGTTGTCTAACACTGGTGGACAAGCCACCAGTGCCACAAGTGCCGTTCCTCAACTTTTGTAGGATTCAGTGAGTCAAGCGGCCATGTCGCGAGGGGCCGCCCCAAGCTGAGTGCCACGCGCTCGAATCCCCCTCGGACCGCTGGCACACGCCGGCGATCATTCGTTGCCGAGACCGCCGAGACCCTGCCGGCCGAGATACTCTTCGGTGATGTTGCGGGTGGGAATGCGTGGGCCGGGCCGATAGCGAAAGCCCTCGGCGGGCAGCGGCTTGTCGAGGGTGATATCGTGGAACTCAATCCGCATCAGCGTTTTGCCCGCATCGTTGCGGGGCGGCGGACCTTGTCCGTCGGGTGGGGCGGGAAGGGCCTCGCCGCGGTCCATGCGAGCCCAGCGAATCGCCACGGGAAACAGGTCGCTGCGGCGAAGGCGGATCTCGACGCGATCTGGCAGATGCTCGGGCAGGTTCCGGGCCTGGGGACGCTGGCCTTCGGTCGGACGCCGATTGGGCGGCAGCATCCGCACCAGAGTTTCGGGCCGCCAACGGCCAATCAATACAAAGTCGCCGGCCGAGCCCTGAGGGTCGGCCAGGGTCGCAAGCTGTTCGAAGCGGACGTCGTCGGCCAGGGTCCGCAGCAATTGGGGCAGCCCGCCAATTCCCAGAAAGCGGACGCCGGGCTCGATGGTGCGGCCCTCGTGCTGGGCCTGGTTCCAGGCTCGGACCACCCGCTGGGCGTCGATCCAGTTCAGTTCGCGTTGATCGGCCAAGTCGCGGTACTGCCACAGAATCTGGCCGTCGCAGACTTGCAGCAGCACGGCGGTTTTGCGGCTGCGGGGCAGTCGGGTGCGGATCTCGCTACGCATTTGGAGCTGCGGCCCCTGCCAGTACAGGCCCTCGCCGCGAAGTCGTTGGCCAAACAACTGGACATCTTGCCTCATTCGTGCCGAAACCCAACTGCGGGCTTCCAGTTGCGTGATTGCCTGGTGCAACAGGTTGCTAGCCAATTCGGGGGACAGCTCGTGATCGGGCGGTTCGTCATTGGCTTGGCTGAACGCGGAAGCCCGGATCAGCAGCACGAGGATGCCGATGCAGGCCAAGAGAGTGGGTCGCCGCCAGTTCACGGGCATGCTCCCGAGAATTGTCAAAGATGATTGGCGAAGATGCCGAACTTTTCCCTACAGGGGAGGCCCCTCGGACGCCGTCGATTCGCCCAGCGAGTCGGTTCCAGGGAGGGTGTCGGCGGGCAACCCCAGTCAGCGGGCAGGGAGTGTAGAGCCGGCCCTTCGGGATTGTCTAGCTCAAACTCCGTCGATCCCGGCAAGCCACGCTCGACCTGATCCAACGCCCGACGACACTCGTGCCGGTCGCCCGGCCGTCACACGCTTGCCAGGAGCACCTGGCCATGCCGAGGGGAAGACGATGAGACTTCGACTCGTGTTTCTGGTCGCACTGGTGACCGCCACCGGCTGTGTTCACAGCCATGTCCCGAGCAAGGTCCCGCCGGCTGCGCAGTTGATGCATCCGGGACCTGGGGTCGATGGCCCGGGGCCAGGTGTGCTGCCGCCGGCCATGCCGCCGATGATGGGGCCGCCGCCGACGTCGCAGATTTTGTTCCGCGACCCCGATGGCATGCAGATTCAATGGAGCCAGTACCAGCCGGGCATGTTCGATAGCGAACCGCTCGTGGTGCCTGGCCGCACCAACTTTGGTCAGGGAGCCATCTACCGGCTCAAACTGGCCAATGTTCCGGGGTATCCGGGCGTCGAGCTGTACCCCACCCTCGAGGTGGCGCCGGCCAAGCCGCGGACCGAGGCCTTCTTGGCCCACGCCCCGATTCCCGTTCAATTGACCACCGAAGATTTCGACCAGGTGCTGGCCGGAAACTTCGTGACCAAGGTCATCTACCTGCCCGATCCCGCCTATCAGGAACTGGCCATCGCCAGCGGCGTGACCTCGCTGGTCAGCCACCGGCTGGACCCGGGAGTCGATCCGATTGTCGAAGCCGACAAGCGGGGCTCGATCCTGGCCATTATCCGGGTGGGTAATAAGGACTTGCAGGCTCCTGGTGTCAACACCGCCAGCGAAGTGGTCGGCGGAGCGATTCCGACTTCTCTGATTCCGGCTGTCGAAAAGGGGATTCGGGAGGCTTTGCAGCAGGGTGCGGTAGCCGGCGATCCGATTCATGATGTCCGGGCCGTGGTCTACGATGGCAAGCATCATCC
>JBJHDE010000493.1:0-4548 GCA_050486385.1 Planctomycetales bacterium
GCCTCGATCTGGTCGTCGACATCGGCCGAGGGGATCAGGTCGCTGGTGCCTTCGTACTTTTGCAACAGCGAATGCAGAAAGCTCTTGAGGTTCCGCACGATGGCGTTCCGCCACAAGAACAAGATCCCGTAGAGGATCAGATGCACGCCGGCGGCCACCAAGATGATCCACCACAGGTGAGTCGCGGTCCACTGCATAGCGGCAAACGGGGGGCCTTATGGGAAGCGGAGGGCGGGTTCGTCGAGCGCGACCGAATGGTCCCATCATACCCGGCCACACGCGGTCTGGGCAGACGGGCCTCGGCCAACCTTGCCAGCAATCTCCCCAGCGAGCGGGTTCCCCACCACTGGGGATCGGGCCTCGTCCTACGAAACGACGCGGATCGCCGCGGCGGGGGACTGGTGGCTTGTCCACCGGAAGGCGACGGTGCTGCCCCTCGGGATGGGCTGCCCCCGCGTCGAAGGTTTCTCGCCCTGACATGCCGCGAGCCAGTGCTCAGGCGGCCGCCCGTTGGGCCTCGGCCGGAGGTTTGGCGGCCACCAGAATCATGGTCTCGCACAGATTGGCCCAGCCCAGCCGCTGCATGAGGAGCTGCCGCGCCAGTTCGACGGCGTACAGCGGCAGGAAAAATCGGCCGTATTCCGAGCTGTAGTACGCCCGGATTTCCTGGACGTCGAGACCGGCGTTCTCGACGAGTCGGGCTAGCGAGCGGGGCGTGCAATGCCGGTAGTAGGCCGGAAAGCCACCCACATTGCGGGTCTCGGGATACAGGGTCCACAGCAGCCGTTGCGAGAGCCAGGGCCCCAGCAGACGATTGACCAGGGCGAACGGGGCATTGCCGCATGGCAGCATGTGGGCCATCTGTCCACCGGGGGCCAGGGCCGCGGCCAGGTTGGCGATGGCCCGGCGCGTGTCGCGGACGTGTTCGAGGACGGTCTGCGAGACAATCAGATCGAACTTGCCGGGGAGCGCGACCTCGGCGACATCGCCTTGAATCGTGGCGTCGTAGGCCCCACTGGGTGCGGCGGCCAGCTCGTCGGCGTCGATATCCAGCCCCACGACATCCAGGTTGAGTTGCTGCTTGGTCGCCAGCGGAATCAGCGGGCGCTTGCCGCCGCCCACGTCGAGCACTCGGCTGCCGGGCGCAAGCATGTTGGGAACGATGACGTGTTGGAACTCGCCCATGCTCGAGGGCCGCTGCCAATGTCGGTCGGCCCAGGCCCCGAGGCGGCGGGATTGTGATTGGTTCCAGTCGATGAAGCGGCGTCCCAGACCCATAGTGTCCCTTGGCTCAGGCGGCATGGCGGTGGACAACGGCGGTGGCGGCCACCGGCGCGACCGGTGGCACGGGCAGGCGGATCCGGCGGGCTTCTTCGTGGAGACTCACCAGCCGCAGGATGCAGGGCAGAATGATGATGCTGCTGAACCAGCAGGTCAGCGAGCCCAGCACCATGACCTTGCCCAGGCTCTCGATCCCGCGGTGATCGGCGATCATCAGGCTGCCGAAGCCCACCATCGTGGTCAGCGAGGTCAGCAGAATACTGCCGGCCGTTGAATTGCTGATGCGATACCGTCCGCCTTGGCGGCGAAAGTCGTGGACCACATGCACGCCGTCATCGACGCCGATACCCAGAATCAACGGCAGCACCACGATGTTGGCCGGATTGAGCGGAATGCCAAACGCACCCAGCAGTCCAAACAACTGGACCATCGCGGCCGCCAACGGCAGCATCGCCAGCAGGGTATCGCGAATGCTGCCAAAATCGATCAGCAGCAGCACGAAGATCGCCGCCAGGGCATAGTAGGCCGCCTGGCGATAACATCGCTCCATCTGCCGGCTGGCCTCGAAGGTTTGCAGCGGCTTGCCGGTGGCCTGCGGGTCGACCGAACGCACGGCGATGACAAACTGTTCCAGGGCCTCCATGTCCCACACGCTGCCCTTGGCATAAATCTTGAGCAGCAGTTTGCCCTCGCGACCCACAAAGCGGCGGGCCAACTCGGGCGGCAGCTCGTGGGCGGTGGGCGGCTCGGGATCGCTGACCTGTTGCAGAGCCGTGAGGCGATACCACAGGTCGGCCACCAACTGCTGCTGAAATTGCCCGCAGGTGGCGTAGTAGGCGTTCGGCGGGAGCTGGGCCAGACGTTGACGCAGGGCCTCGACCCGTTGCCCCAGGCTGGCCGACTGGGCGTGGGCATCCAGCAGGTCGGCCAATTCGGCCAACACCCGATCCAACTGCCCTGGGGCGGGCAGCGGGACCAACGGCGGCCGGCTGGGCAGGGGCCCCAGCGATTCGGCGATCCGGCCGATCATCTCCTGCTTGCCGGGCCCCTCGCTGACCAGCAGGCTGGCCACTTGCTCGGTCCGTTCCACGCAATCCAGTTGCTGAAACAGCCGCTCGCGGGCCAGCAGTTCTTCGGGCGTGTCGGCCACACTCAGGGCGTACCAGCAGCTTTGGTTGGTCTCGTTGAGCAGGCGGTGTTCCCAGACCACGCTCTCCAGGTCTTCGGGTTGCAGATTCAGCAGGTTGTGATCGTACCAAAGCTGGCTCATTCCCACGCCGCAGGCCGCGGTGATACTCAGGCTGGCCACCAGCGCCAGTCGGGGCCGTCGCATCAGCGGATCGAGCCACCCGGCCACGGCCAGCGGCTGGATGTGTTCAATGGACCCGCGGCGATCGGCCAGGCGAATCAGCATCGGCAAGCCCACCAGAGCGGCGATGCCACACACCACGATGCCGCCGCCGGCAATCACGCCCAGCTCGGCCACGCCGGTGAACTCGGTCAGGCTGGCCATGTAGAAAGCCACGGCCGTGGTCAGCACGCCGGTCACAATGCCCGGCCCCACGCCCATGGCCGTGCCCAACACGGCGCGATCGCGGTTTTGGCCGGCCGAGCGAAGCTGCAAGTACCGCGCGCAGTAGTGAATGCTGAAATCGATCCCCAGCCCGATGAGGATCACCGCGAAGCTGACGCTCAGGATGTTCAAATGGCCCACGGCGGCGGTCGCGAAGGCGAAGGCCCACACCATGCCGATGCCCAGGGCCACCACGCTGAGCACCATGTGCCGCCAGCCGCCAAAGCTGGCCCAAAACAACAGCGACACGCCGATCAGGCTCACCAGGCTGGCCGTGGCCATCGTCTCCTGGCTGGCCCGCATCTCGTCGGTCTCCATGACCGGCAGACCGGTCAGGCCCAGTTCGATGCCCGCCGGCAGGGCCTTGCGGTAGGTGGCCAGTTGACCGCGGAGCAGGTCGATGGTGTCGGCCCCGCTGGTGAAGCCGCCGTCGGCTTCGTTGATTCGTAACAGAATCAGCCCGATGCGGTTTTCGCCGGTCAGCAAGTAAGCGGGGCCCTCGTGGGGCACCTGCTCGCCTTCGGGGGCCTCGGGCCAGGGCGAACGGTACACCTCGGGCCGCTCGACCGCTTGGGCCAACGAGGCAATCAGCCGTTCGACCTCGACCAGCCCGCCCGCGTCGCCTTGCTCCAGGCGGAAGGTGGCCTCGCGGCGGAGATCGTCCAGCAGCCGTGCCAGGCTCAACCGCGACCAATCGCCTTCAAGCACCGGTTGCAACCGCCCCAGAAAGCGGCGGGTCTGCTCGAGGGTCTCGGGCGGCAGATAGTGCAGGCCCTTGGCCCGCAGGTTGGCCAGGTCGATTTTCCAGAACACATCGCGGAGGCCCGGGTTATCTTTCACCAACCGCGAGCCCACGTACTCCATCACCGCTGGCACATGGCGGGGCGAGTCGCCGCGGACGATGACGATCAGGTCGTCCTCGTCGCCGAACTCGTCGATGTAGTTGATCCAACGGCGATTGAACTCGCTGTCGGGATTGATCAGGTGCAGCCGACTGGTGCGGAAGCCCAGATGCGTGGCCGCATACCAGCCGCACACCAGCGTGGCGGCCAGCAGGGCCAGAAGCGTGAGCCACGGCCGACGCAGCACCCAGCCGGTCACCGCGCGCAACGGGCGGGCCAGCGAGGCATGGTCGGGCGAGGTCGTGGCGTCCGCGGTCATACCATCCTTGGCGACAGCGTCGGGGCAACGGACCCAAGCCGGATGGCCCCACACACCGGCCACCCACCCCAGTGGTCCGTCCTGGGAACTGGGTCCATCCTGGAAACGCGGCCTTATACCTCACCCCAGGTGGATCGGGCAAGAGAGGCTGTACCGAGCACCGTCGCCCCTGCTCTCATGATGGGGGCGCTACAGCGAAAGCCACATTTTGAGGGTCTGCTTCGTTGGACTAGCCCACTCCAAGGGGTTCTGCCAGTTCGGTGGCCATTCGAGTTGTTCGTCGGAAGCATCCCGCCAGTCATTGACTCCGTCGGGGCCGAGCTTGGATTGACCGTAGCCGAAGAACGACCAGTTGCCACTGATCTTGACCAGAGGTTGCTCGTACAGCGCGTGGGGAAACAGCGCATGCGTTCGAGTTTGCCCGATGGATGTCCCCCAGCCCTGGAGCATCTTGACTCCGTTCTCCATGGCTTTCTGGGTGAAGTCTTGGTGTCGGGAGTTGGAGATGTCCAGGGTATGTGGCGGATTGAAGC
>JBJHDE010000494.1:0-4539 GCA_050486385.1 Planctomycetales bacterium
GGAGGATCGTGCCGTAGAAGAAGTTCCGGGTGATCGTGAACTGGGCGAGCCCGTGGAAGAGCGAGGCCAGGCCGATGACCGCGAGCATCGGCGGGGCCAGGAGGAGCAGGCCGGCACCGATGACGAAGCTCTTCATGGAGAGGTCCTACGCATCTTCCAGCGGTCGATCACGACGGGCTCGCGGCCGATGCCCCTGAGCACCTCGCAGACCCAGGGCACCACGGCCGGATCGGCATCCGGGCCGCCATCAATCCCGATGAGATGCTGGCGGGCATGGCCTATCCGGGCAACGTGCACGACGTGCAGCTCCGAGTGAGCGCCCACTTCGCGACCGCCGGCAGGCCCGAGGGCGACTGCGGGTAGGGTTGGCGTTTTTCCTCCAAGGTGTGGGGCGCGTGATCGGTGGCCACCACCTGGATACGGCGTTCGCGGAGGGCTTCCCACAGGGCGATGTTGTCGGCGTGGGTCTTGACCGACGGATTCATCTGGATCAGTGAGCCCAGCCGGTGGTAATCGCCGATATTGAACAGCAAGTGATGCGGGCAGGCCTCGGCGGTGATCAGCCCGCCGTGATCGGTCAGCAGTTCGGCTTCCTCGGCCGTCGAGCAATGCAGCAAATGGAACCGGTGCCGGTGCCGCCGCGCGAGGTCAAACGCCCGACGTGTGGCAATCAGCGCCGCCTGGTGGTCGCGGATGCGGCTATGGTCGTTGTAGTCGCTGCCGCCACCCAGCCGCTCGGCATTGGCCCGGACGGTGGCCTCGTCCTCGCAGTGGGCACAGATGGGCAGGCTGGTTTCGGCAAAAATGCGTTCCAGGGCGTCCTGGTCGTCGACCAGCAGGTCGCCGGTACTGGAGCCAATGAAGATCTTGATCCCCGGCGTTCGCTGGGCCTGCCGCAACTCGGCCACGTTGTCGGGCGTGGCCCCGATATAGAAACCGAAGTTGACCACGCTTTTCTGGGCGGCCAGGGCCAGCTTGGCATCGAGCCGCTCGACGGTGGTGGTCGTGGGCCGGGTGTTGGGCATTTCCAGATAGGTCGTCACGCCGCCCCGCGCGCACGCCCGACTGCCGGTGTGCAGATCCTCTTTATGGGTGAGTCCGGGTTCACGGAAGTGGACCTGATCGTCGATCACGCCGGGCAGCAGGTGGAAGCCGGTGGCGTCGACCACTTCGTCGGCTCGCACCGAGGGCGGCACGTCGACGGCGACGATCTTGCCGCCATCAACCAGGACATTGGCCCGGTTGATGCCGTCGGGAAACACGCAGTGGGCGTTTTTGATCAAGGTGGCCATCGTCGGCCCTCGCTTGGCTAAGATGCTGGCGTGGTAGGACCGGGGGTGAGACCGATATTGTATGGCCTCCCCCACAATCTGACCAGAGGCTGCCCATCAAAATAACCAATAGCTTGGCCCTCTTGTTGGGAGAACTGGTCGTGGAAGACCTGGTATTTCGGTTAGCCAACTTTGCGGTCCTGCCGTTCTGGGCGGCGATGATCCTAGCACCGCGGTGGTCGGGAACCCAGTGGCTGGTGGCCCAGTGGTGGATGATCGTCGTGCTGTGCGTTTACTATATGATCTCGGTGGTCGTGGCCACCCTGGCGGCGGGCGAACTGGTGGTTGCCGCCCTGAGCAATCCCACGCTGGGCTCGGTTGGGGCGTTGCTCGAACGCCCCGAAGTCACGGCGGCTGCCTGGAGCCATTACTTGGCGTTTGACCTGTTTGTCGGCCGTTGGATGTTTCTGCGCGAGCCGCGACGGGGCTACTGGCTGAGCCCGATTCTGCTGGCGACATTGATGTTGGGGCCGTCTGGCCTATTCTTCTACCTTTTGTTGAGGGGTGGCGAGGTCGCTCCTGCGTTCCGCGACGATTTTTCCGCGACGTAAGCGAACCATTTGGCGGAAGTTCCGTCGGAATCTCGGGACTAAGCTGAGAAAATGGCCTAGTTTCGGATGAGAGGCTCGACATAATGGAAATGTAGATCAACCGCGATTGATGCGTGGAGCCAAGTCGATACAGGGTGGTATCGCGGTCCACCCCAAGCGGGCTGATTTCGGGGCCTCCTAAGTTTCATGCAAGTCTTGCTAACGCCAAGAGCCGTTCGCGGTAGTGCTTTTCTGGAGGCGGACTCCGGAAAGGTGGGCGGTTATGGAATGAGGAGGAGCCCAGAGCGGCTTGACCGCCGGCCCCGACCATCGAGAGACCCCCTCAACCGGTCATGAGCGAAACCGAGTCGATTTCGACCGCAGACGAATCCAGTCCCAATCCCGCCAATTTGCCGTTCGTGGAGGAGCTGTTCGAGCAGTTTCTGCACGATCCCACGAGCGTTGCTCCGGCATGGCGGACCTTCTTCGAGCAACTGAGCGAGCATGATGAGCCAGCTCGCCCTGCCCGGCTGGGCCCCACTCAGCCGCCGCCGCGGTTGTTCGATCCCAGTCGGGGACGCGCCGCCAATGGCCATGTGCCAGCCGCCGTGGCGCCCGCGGTCCGTAGCGAGGGCATGCACATCGCCCGGCTCCAGGATCGCGTCGACCAGATGGTCCGCGCGTTCCGCAACCGGGGGCACAAGATCGCCAGGATCGATCCGTTGGATCGTCCGGTGACCGAGCAGCCCGAGTTGCGGCTGGAGTTTTACGAGTTCACCGAAGACGATCTCGATCGGCCCATCTCGACCCGCACGATTGGCGGCTCGAATGTCAGCACCGTGCGTCGGGTGTACGAGCGGCTGTTGAACACCTACTGCCGCAGCATCGGCGTGCAGTTCATGCACATCGAGGATCTGGCTCTGCGGAACTGGCTGCAACTCCGCATGGAGGAAAGCGAGAACCGCCTGGAGTTGACCCGGGCCCAGCAGCTTCGGGTGTTGGAGAATCTGACCAACGCGGTGGTCTTCGAGGAGTTCATCCAGAAGAAGTTCACCGGTGCCAAGCGGTTTAGCCTGGAAGGTGCCGAGACGCTGATTCCGTTGCTGGAGACCAGCATCGAGGTGGCCGGCGAGCAGGACGTGCAGGAGATGGTCTTTGCCATGGCCCACCGGGGTCGGCTCAATGTGTTGGCCAACATCCTGTGCAAAAGCCCCCGGGCGATTTTCGCCGAGTTTGAAGACCAGCACCCCGAGCGGCATCGCGGCCGTGGCGACGTCAAATACCATCTGGGTTTCAGCTCGGACTGGACCACCAGTTCGGGCAAGAAACTGCACCTTTCGTTGTGCTTCAATCCCAGCCACTTGGACTTTGTCAATCCGGTGGCCCTGGGCCGGGTGCGTGCCAAGCAGGATCGTAAGGACGATCCGCGGCGCGAGAACATCATGACGGTGCTGATTCACGGCGATGCCAGTTTCGCTGGCGAGGGCGTGATCCAGGAGACGCTGAACATCAGCCAGGTGCCGGCCTACGAGACCGGCGGCTCGTTGCATGTGATTGTCAACAACCAGCTTGGGTTCACCACGCCGCCCGAGCAAGGCCGCAGCACGCAGTACGCGACCGACATCGCCAAGATGCTGCAGGTGCCGATTTTCCATGTGAATGGCGAGGACCCCGAGGCCGTGGCCCAGGTGGTCAGCCTGGCGTTGGAGTTCCGCAAGGAGTTTCGTCGCGATGTGGTGATCGACCTGTACTGCTACCGGCGGTTCGGACACAACGAGGCCGACGAGCCCAGCTTCACCCAGCCGCACATGTACCGCGCGATTCAGCAGCGCGAGAGCGTCCGGGCTGGCTATTTGAATCATATGCTGAAACTCGGGGGCCTGTCCCGCGAGGAGGCCGATGCCATCGAGCATCGCCGCCGCGAGACCTTGCAGGCCGAGTTGGATGCGGCTCACGAAGACGACTTTCTGCCGCCCAAGGAAGAAAGCAACCAGGTCTGGTCGGGCTACTTCGGCGGCAGCCTGGCCAAGGCCGACATTGTGGATACCGGCGTTCCCGTCCGCCAGCTCAGTGCGCTGCTGACCAAGCTGACCGAGGTGCCGCACAACTTTACGCTGCACCCCAAGCTTGAACGCTTTATGGCGGCCCGCAGAAAGATGGCCGACGGTAAGCAGCCGCTGGACTGGGGCGCGGCCGAGGCCCTGGCCATGGCCACGCTGGCCGTGGAAGGCCATCCCGTGCGGTTGAGCGGGCAGGATTGCGAGCGGGGAACTTTCAGCCACCGCCACTCGGTGCTGCACGACTACGAGACCGAAAACAGCTACATGCCGCTGTCGCAGCTCAGCGACGATCAGGCCCGCGTCGAGATTTACAACAGCACGCTCAGCGAGACGGCGATCCTGGGCTTCGAGTACGGCTACAGCCTCGATCGTCCCAATGGGCTGGTCATGTGGGAGGCCCAGTTCGGCGACTTCGCCAACGCCGCCCAGGTGATCATCGATCAGTTCATCGTCAGTGCCGAAGACAAGTGGAATCGCCTGTCGGGCCTGGTGATGCTGCTGCCCCACGGTTTCGAAGGCATGGGCCCCGAGCACTCCAGCGCCCGGCTCGAACGCTTCTTGACCTTGGCGGCCGAAGACAACATCCAGATCGTCAATCCCACGACGCCCGCCCAGTTC
>JBJHDE010000495.1:0-4538 GCA_050486385.1 Planctomycetales bacterium
GGGACCTGATCGGGATCCTGCAGGCCAAGTTCCGGGGCCTGGTACAGGGGTTCGTCGCCCTTGCGGACCCGCTGGCTCAGCACCGCCGCGTCGTACCAGGTGAAGTTCAACTCGGGATTGGCCGCGTATCGCCCCAACTGCCGCAACACATCCGGCCGGTTGCGGTCGGTGTACAGAAACACGTATCGCTCTTCGCCCTTGACCAGGGCCAGAACGTTGATGTCGTCTTCGTGCTTCGTCACAACCGGCACTCCTGAATCATGCGGGTTCGGAGGGCGGGGGTCACCCTGACCGAGCGTTTCCGGGGGGCTGGGGCTTCGCGCCTCGACCGTTCAAAGCCCGACTCGCGACGGCCCAGCCCATCCTTCAATGGGGGGCATCCGGTCTGGTTCAGTGGCGGGTCAAGCGGAAGCAACTTCGGCATCGATTCGACCGGGGAGGGCGAATCAGGCGGGCGGGCCAGGTTTCGGGGGCCCAGAAATCTCTTCGGTTCGTCACCGAAGCTTCAAACACCGTTCGCGGGATTCTCGCCAAGAGAAACCGGCCGCGCCGCTGGCAAGAGCGTTAAACCCCGCGCAGATTCGCGCCCGACGGCCCGACTGGCGGTGCCAGGAAATCAGCCGTATGCTGCCAATAGCGATACCAGCGGGCCCGGCGGTTTCGTCCCGCGTGGCAGCGTTGCCCCCGACTCCCGCGACGCCGAATCGCTCGCTGGCGGTGTCGGCGATGGCACCGCCCCACCGCTCCGCTGGCCCCTTGACCAACCGGCCCAAGCAGCACGAGGAACGCGCGATGTGGGTGCAACGCCGTCTGCAACTCCCGCCCTTTCCGCGGGGATTTCACCTGGTCACCGACCACCTCACCCGGGCGATGCCCGAAATGTCCCGCCTGCGGTGCGGGCTATTGCACGGGTTTCTGCTGCACACTTCGGCTTCGCTGTCAATCAACGAAAACGCCGACCCCGACGTGCGGTCCGACCTGGAGATGGCCATCTCGAAGATCGCTTCCGAGCACTTTCCCTACGTCCACACCATCGAAGGCCCCGACGACATGCCGGCCCACGTCAAGGCCGCCCTGATTGGCACCAGCGTCAGCCTGCCGGTCGCCTCGGGCTCCCTCGCTCTGGGCACCTGGCAAGGGGTGTACCTGGGCGAGCACCGCGATCACGCCGGTCCCCGCTCGTTGATGCTCACCCTGCAAGGCGAACCCGAAGAGCACCATCGCCACTGACCGGAACGCCCGCGGTCCCCGGCACCGGCCAAGTTCGCCGTCTCGGCGGGTACTGAACAATTGTTTCACGTGAAACAATTCGGGCTGACACGGGCGCTCGCTGGGCTAAAAGAAACAGTAACGTGTTGTTTGGATTGATTTTATCGCAATCGGCCCGGCGATTCTGGCTCGCCGCGCGCTGGAGGCAACGGCCACCCAAACAGTCCTAAGCAGGGGAGGGGCCATGACTTGCCGATGGGCGTCTCGGTGCCGCTGGTCGCTTGGGGCATGCCTTCTGGTGGCGGCTGTCGGAGACGCATCCCCGCCCGGTGGCAATCCGTGGTGGGGTCGATTAGAGTCGCTGGGTGATGAGGGAACCCGATGACTTTTGAAGGGTATTGTCGAATGAGTGCTTGGCGATTGTTGCCGCCGCTGGCGGTGTGTCTGCTGGCCTGGGTCGGGGCGGCGGGCTCCATTGGGGCCGACCAGCCCGAGCGGCCGAACATCCTGTTTGCCTTTGCCGATGACTGGGGGCGACACGCCAGTATCTACGCCCAGGTTGATGGACCCGGCGGGGTGAACGATGTGGTCCGCACGCCGGTGTTCGACCGCCTGGCCCGGCAGGGGGTGCTGTTTCGCCATGCCTTTGTGAGTGCCCCGTCGTGTACGCCGTGCCGTAGTGCCCTGTTGAGCGGTCAACACTTCTGGCGGACCGGTCAAGGCGCCATCCTGCAAGGGGCTATTTGGGACGACAACATTCCGGCGTATCCGCTGCTGGTGCGGGATGCCGGCTACCACATCGGCAAGACCTACAAGGTCTGGAGCCCCGGCAGCCCAGTCGATGCCCCCTACGGCCATCGCGACCACGTTTATCAGCAGGGCGGCAGCCGCTTCAATCAGTTCTCGCAGACCCTCCAGCGACTGACGAATGCCGGCAAGAGCCTGGACGAGGCCAAGCAGGAACTGCTCGACGAGGTCCGCACGAATTTCCGCACCTTTCTGGAGGATCGCAAAGACGGCCGGCCCTTCTGCTATTGGTTTGGCCCCACGAATGTCCATCGCAAGTGGGTTCAGGGGTCGGGCAAGAAGTACTGGGACATCGACCCCGACGATCTCAAGGGGAAGATGCCGCCCTTCTTGCCCGACGTCCACACGGTTCGCGAGGATCTGGCCGATTACTTTGGCGAGGTCGAAGCCTTTGACTTGGCCCTGCAGGTGCTGGTCGACGAACTCGAACGCAGCGGCGACCGCGAGCAAACCCTGCTGGTCATCAGCGGCGATCACGGGGCCCCCGGCTTTCCACACGGCAAGTGCAACCTGTACGACTTCGGCACCTCGGTGCCGCTGGCGGTCGTGGGCCCCGGTGTTCGCGGGGGTCGCGTGGTGGACGATCTGGTGAGCCTCACCGACTTGGCCCCCACGTTCTTGGAAGCCGCCGGCGTCGAGGTCCCCGAGGTCATCACCGGTCGCAGCCTTTGGCCGCTGCTGAAAAGCGAGAAATCGGGCCAGGTTGACCCCGAACGGACCGTCGTGTTTACCGGCCGCGAGCGGCACGTGGCCGCCGCCCGCGAGGGCCATTTGCCCTATCCGCAGCGAGCGATCCGCACGCCCGATCACCTGCTGATTGTGAACTTTCGGCCCGAGCGCTACCCGCTGGGCGATCCCTTCCGGCTGGACGGCGATAACCCGCCCACCGAGCAGGAGCTGAAGAACAACACCTTCGTCACCCTGCCCGACGAAGACGCGGGCCCCACCAAGGCCTGGATGGTGGCCCACCGGGACGATCCGCAGTGGCGAACGCTGTTTGAACATGTCTACGGAACGCGCGGGCGAGAGCAGTTGTTCGACCTCAAACGGGACCCGCACCAGATGAAGAATCTGGCCTGGGATCCCGATTACGCCGAGGTCCTCCGCGAACTCCGCAACCGCTTGATGGACGAACTCCGCCGGACGGGCGATCCGCGATTGAAGGACGGCGGGGCCTATTTCGAGAATCCGCCCCTGGCCGGCCCTCTCGGCGGCGGAGGCCCCTGAGGTCGAGCGGGTGAAATCCACCACCCGCGGGCTGGTCTCGGGAAAAATGGGGGTTGGCCGTAACCTTTTGCCGTTCTGCGGCGAAATGCCACAGACGCCGCGAACTTACTCCGGGCGGAGCATCAGCGACGGCCACCCAACCCCGAGGGGATCATGCTTGAGGTTCACACCCCCGCCGGCCCCAACCGACGCAGCCTGCTCAAGATTGGTGCCCTGGCACTGGGCGGCTGGTCGTTGGGCGGGCTGTCGGCGTTGCGGGCCCAATTGCCCAGCGAGGCCATCCGCGACAAGTCGGTGGTGTTGCTGTTTTGCTCGGGCGGGATGAGCCACATCGAATCGTTCGATCCCAAGATGTCGGCTCCGCTGGAGTATCGCAGCATGACCGGCGAGCTGGCCACGCGGCTGCCGGGCGTCACCTTTGGTGGCAACTTTCCCAAGTTGGCCGAACGCGCCGACCGGCTGGCCATTGTAAGGAGCTTTTCGCACACGATTGGCAATCACGACAAGGCCATCCAGCATGTCATGAGTGCCGGTAACGAACTGGAGGCCGGCCTGGGCTGCGTGGCCTCGCGGTTGCGGGGGACCAATCACCCCGAGACCGGCATGCCCATGCATGTGCATTTGGCCAGCGACGAGGTCGATCCCCAGTACAATCGCGAGCGCGGTCGCATCCTCCGTGGCGACGGCCCAGGCCAATTGGGCAGCGCCTACGGGCCGTTCTTGCCGGGCGGTAAGGGCCCCTTCAACGAGAATCTCACGCTCCGGCTCTCGGAAGAACGTTTTGGCGGGCGTCGCAGCCTGCTGAACGAACTCGATCGCCTGCAAGGCAACTTCGACGAGTCCAGCCCCCTGGCCGGCATCGACGAATACCGCCGGCAGGCTTATCAGTTGATTCTCGGCCAGGCCCGCGAGGCGTTTGACCTCAGCCACGAGGACAAGCGCACGCTCGATCGCTACGACACGAGCCGGCATAAGGTGGGCTTCAAGAAGTTTCGGCCCGCCACGATTGGCCATCAAATGCTGATGGCCCGACGGCTGGTCGAGGCCGGCTGCGGCTTTGTGACCGTGCAATGCCCCGGCTGGGACATGCACGCCGACGGCAACAACCCCGGCATTCTCAAGGGGATGCCCATGTTGGGCGAACCGCTGGACCACGCCGTGGCCACTTTCTTAGACGACCTCGAAGACCGTGGCCTCACGGATCGGGTGTTGCTGGTGATCACCGGCGATTTTGGCCGCACGCCGCGGGTCAACAAGCGGGGTGGTCGCGATCACTGGCCGGCGCTGTGTACCCT
>JBJHDE010000496.1:0-4531 GCA_050486385.1 Planctomycetales bacterium
GACTTGACCCGCACTCCGCACGCTGGTGCCCGATGCGTTTGCTGATCACCGGCGGGGCCGGTTTCATTGGAAGCCACCTGGCCGAATGGTTGTTGGCCGCCGGCCACGAAGTCGTGGTGCTGGACAACCTCGCCACGGGTCGCCGACACAACCTGGCCGGCTTGGTCGGACGGAGCGGCTTTCGCTTTGTCGAGGGCGACTGCGGCCAAGCCGATTTGCTGGAGTCACTGCTCGGCCAGGTCGAGCGGGTGTTCCACCTGGCGGCCGCCGTGGGGGTCGAGTTGGTCGCCCGCGATCCGCTGACCACGGTGGAAACCAACATCGGCCCCACCGCCCGACTGCTGGCCGCCGCGCGACGGCAGTGGGAGTTGGGGCGGCCGATGAGCGTGTTTCTGGCCAGCACCAGCGAGGTGTATGGCAAGAACCCGCACTTGCCCTGGAGTGAACAGGCCGACCTGCTGTTTGGCCCCACGACTCGGCCGCGCTGGAGTTATGGGCTCAGCAAGGCCATCGACGAGGTGTTGGCCCTGGCCACGCACACCGCGTGTGGATTGCCGGTGGTGGTGGGTCGCTTTTTCAACGTGGTGGGGCCGCGGCAGGTGGGATCCTACGGCATGGTGTTGCCGCGGCTAGCCGAGGCGGCCCTGACTGGCCAACCGATGACCATTCACGGCGATGGCCAGCAGACGCGATGCTTTGCCCATGTGGGCGATGTGGTGCGCGCGGTGGCCGCCCTGATGGACACACCCCAAGCCAACGGGTCGATTGTGAACATTGGCAGTGACGAGCCGATCACCATTCTTGACTTGGCCCACCGTGTGGCCGCTTGCGCGGGCGTACCGGCTCGGGTGGAGTTTGTGTCGTACAGTCAGGCCTATGGCAGCGATTTCGAGGATGTGCGGCACCGCGTGCCCGATCTCACGCGGCTCCGTCAGCTCGTTCCCTCGCCATTCACCTACGACCTGGACGCCACCATCCGCGCCGTGATTGCCGACCGGAGAGAAGGGCTCACAGGGACGTCGGGTTAATCAAGACGCCGGTGGGAATCGAACCCACTTGCACCGGGTTGCAGCCGGCGGCCTGACCATCTGGCTCCGACGTCGCTGGGCGTCGAGGACGCCCGGGGTGATGGGGCGAGGCTTGGGCCGCGCCGATGCCCCCGCCAGGAATCGAACCTGGTCTTCGAGCTCCGCAAGCTCGCGTGCGAATCCAGCACACTCCGAGGACCTGCCCGCGGGTCAACACTCCGAGCGCTTGGGAGGACCAGCGGCTGCTGAAGACCAGACCGTTTCGGCCGCGAGCAGGTTCGCTCAGGTGTTGGGCCTAGCCAACATGTCGGCGGGGAGCAGTTCGTCCAAGGCGATCGCGCGGTGCTGGGCGGCGGCCTGATAACACGCCTCGACCACGGCCATGGTCACCAGGTTGTCGCGGCCCTGAATGCTGGGCGGGCGTTGGTCCTCCAGGGCCGAGAGCAACTCGCCCATCGGTCCGGCAAAGGCATCGGGAAACCACACGTCGGGCCAGGTGGATTCGCTCCGCACGCCCGGTGCCTGGAGCGTGGCCACCGCCAGCCGGCTGGGTTCACGCTCGGGGTAGCGCGGCCAGCCCACCGTGCCGTCCATCAGGCCCTGGGTGCCTTCAATCCGCCAACGGATCGACGCCTCGCCCGCGGCGCCCTCATGAATCGGACCGGCCCACACATCGTCCAACGACGTGGCCCGCAAGCCGTCGGCGTATTCCAGAATCGAGATGGCAATCCCGTCGCTGTGGTCAAACTGCCGGGCGGTGCGGGGATCGGGCCGCACGCTGGCAAACACCCGCTGCGGATTCCCGAACCACAAGCGAAAGGTGTCCAGGTGATGGATGCTCATGATCCGCAGCGTCACCCAGCCCTGCCGTTGTTGCCAGGGCATCCAATGGGGCACGGCCCGCATCTCGACCGAGGCCAGCACCGGCTGGCCGATGGCATCTTGCCGGATGAGGGCCGCCGCCGTGCGGACTGCCGGGTCGTACCGCATGTTCTGATTGACGGCCAACTCCACGCCGGCGTTGGCACAGGCTTCGACAATCCGCACGGCCTCGGCCAGGTTCACGCCCAGCGGCTTCTGGGCCAGAATCCCCTTCAAGTTGCCGCTCTTGGCGTTCAATACCCGCAAAATCACATCGGCTTGATGATCGGGCGGCACGGCCACATCGACCACGTGGACATCGGGGTCGGCGGCCAGTTGTTCGGGCGTGTCATGCACTTGGGGAATCGCACGACGTTGGGCCACATCTTCGGCCCGGGAACGGGTTCGCGAAGTGATGCCCACCGGTCGAAAGCCCGCTTGCCGATAAGCCACCAGGTGGCAATCGTCCATGATGAAGCCCGCTCCGATGACCCCAATACCCCAGCGTTGCGGGTCGCGCGGGGCAGGCAGTGCTGCCGGCCGAGAAAGATCGATCATGGTTCTGCATGGCCCGAGTCAGCCAGCAGCCGGGCTGCCAGCGGGTTCCACCGCGGATCAGCCTAGCCGGCCGTTTGGGTCACCACAATGCATACTGCGGATCCGTGGATCCGCGGGAATTGACGATCACCTGACGTCGTTGGGGGACCGCTGGACTAACGGTACGGCGAGTGGGGATTGTACGGCCCATGGGGATTGTGTGGCCCGTGGGGACCGTACGGTCCGTGGGGATTGTGTGTTGGGCCGGGATTGTATGGCCTGGGGGGGCTGTATTGTGGCGAAGACTGCTGCCTCGTCGGGCCGGAAGAGTTGGAAGCCATTCGGACATGCGCGCCGATGATGCTGAGAAGGGACATTAACATCAAGCAGATGCCAATATAACTGCACACAGCGCGGCGGTTGGCCCGGGTGGTCAACATGTCCTCGGAGTCCAGATGGCCGCCAGACCCCTTCTTCTTTTTTCGTTTGCCCGTGCCGGTCGATTGCAGCGGGGGCGGGCTGAGGGCCGCGGGAGCCATGGTGGCCTGGGACAACGATCCGCTCGCAAACAGCGTATCGTCCGTCAGTTTGAACGTGTCGGGCGCCCCGAAACCGGCCCCTTGCCCCAGACCGGGCCCCTGCCCGAGACCTGGTTCTTGCGACAGGCCGAACCCGAGACCTTGGTCGGCCAGGCCCGGAGTCGCAGCCTGCGCGGTTTCGGCTACGGCTGGGGTCGACACTGGTGGGCCGGTGAAGATATCGGGTTCGTCGGCCGCCACATGCGCTGGAGAGGGATCACTGAAGATGTCGGGCTCGGCGCTCGTATCGGCCTTGACCGGCGCTTTTGGCAACCGTTGGTCGGCCGAGACCGCGGGCACCTGAATGGGCGCTCGGCACCGCTGACACGCGACGGTCTTGCCGCGCATCGGATCGAGCACCTTGTAGCGTGCCCCGCACTCCTCGCACTTGACGATGACCGGCATTGCAAACCACAACTCCCGACGGCGCCCACGCTCCGTCGCTCGATCCCCAATTGATCGACCGTCGGGCCGATCGCTTGATCGCTCCCCACGGCTGACACGCCCTTGCGGTGACCCCAAAACACGATGGGGCCAACCACCCAACCCAAACTAAGCTAACCCAAGCCCCGGCAAGCTGCAACCGAAATGCGGGGTTACACACACATTTCGGGGAGTGCCTACGCTCAAAGGACTGGGCGGATGGCGACGGGTCGCATTCCTCGGATTGGTGTCGCTATACTCGTGGATGCGTGGCGAGGCTGGCTCTGCGTTCAACCCGCGCCGCCCTCCACCCGCAAGCTTGCCCTCCGAGACCCGAGAGGTTCGATCCGATGCGATGTTGGCTCCCGCGTGCCGTGCTGATCGTCTTGCTGGCCACTTGCCAGGCTCCAGCCGCGACGCCCGAAGAGACCGAGTTCTTCGAGAAGCGGATTCGCCCGGTGCTGGTGGAAAGCTGCCAATCGTGCCACAACGCCAAGGAAGCGAAGGGCGGATTGCGGCTCGACAGTCGGGCGGGCCTGGTGCGTGGTGGCGACTCGGGGCCGGCGATGGTCGCGGGTCAGCCCGATGAGAGCCTGCTGATCGAGGCGATTGAGTACGATCCGTTCAGCTACCAGATGCCGCCGTCCGGCAAGTTGCCCGCCGCCCAGATTGCCGACCTGCGGCGGTGGATCGAAGACGGCGCGGTCTGGCCGGGCGGTGACGATGGGCCCGTGATCGACGCGGCCGAGACGCCCGCCGAAGTGGTCGCCCGCCGCGAGCGGTTGTGGAGCTTTCAGCCGCTGGCCGAGGTCTCGCCGCCGGCGGTCCGCGGCCAGGATTGGCCACGGACCCCGATCGATCAGTTCATCCTGGCCACCCTGGAAGACGCCAACCTGGCACCAGCCGCCGAGGCGGATCGAGCGACGTTGCTGCGTCGGCTGTCGTTCGACCTCATTGGCTTGCCCCCCACGCCCGAAGAAGTGGCCGACTTTCTGGCCGACGAGTCGCCCGACGCTTACGCCCGGCAGGTCGATCGGCTGTTGAGCAGTCCGCACTTTGGTGAGCGCTGGGGCCGGCACTGGCTCGATCTGGTGCGCTATGCCG
>JBJHDE010000497.1:0-4520 GCA_050486385.1 Planctomycetales bacterium
GGTGAGCAGATAGTCCTTCCGTCGATAAGGCAGGGCCTCGCCGGCAGTTTCCTGAGATGCCGCGGGCCCCAGCCCCAGCAATCGCAGGATCGCAAGCAAACATCCTTCCGGTTCTTTGCGACGCTTCATCGTATTTGCTTCTCAAATGCAAGAGCAGGACCAAGCGTTTAGGTCACCCCACCCGGGGTTTCCTGACAACGCTGCCATCCTGGCCGTCGAACCGGCCAGTGTGGCTTGCTGACTCGGTCGGTGTGATTGAGAAGCGACACATTACAGGATACCCCCCGAATCTCGAAGACCCCGCCCCTTGAAAGTCAAGAATTTCTTGGGTCACGAAGGTTCGATCGGCATGTCGTCAACGAGCCCGTTGGTGCCGAGAAAAGTCCACCAGGCCGTACAACGCCACGACGCCATGAACATGCCGAGGCGGCTGGACTGGGCTCGACCAACCAGCAGCGCGACGCGTTCCGTGTTCATGCAGATGACAACAGCGGAACGGTCGCGCCAAAGGCTACGTGAAACACGCCGCCACGCCGATCACGGCGTATCGTCGCCGGGCGGATCGATTTGGCCTTCGGGGCGATCGCCGCCGTGTTGCCGCAGTTTTTCGCGGACGGCTTCAATCTTTTCGGGTTCCGAGCGGCGACTGTCTTCAAAGGCTTTAAGGGCCCGCTGCCAGGCGTCGATGGCGTCGTCCAGACGATTGTTCTTGAAGTACACATCGCCCAGGTGATCCAGCACCACGCCGTCGACGTCATCGGGGTCCAGTTCGATGGCCTTTTCCATTTCGACCAGGGCCTCTTCATAGCGCTCCAGGCGATACAGCACCCAACCCAGGCTGTCGCGGAAGGCCTGGCTGTCGGGCCGGGCCTCGACGGCCTGACGGATCATCTCCAGGGCCCGTTCCAGATTCGTATTCTGATCGGCCCACAGATAGCCCAGGTCATTCAAGGCCGTGGGGTCATCGGGATACTCGTCCAGCACCTCCTCCAGCAGACTCACCGCCCGCGGGATGTTGCCTTGAATCACGTTGATGGACGACAGGATCATGCGGGCCTGCTTGGCATCCTCGGTGCGAGGGTGCTGGTCGATCACGGCCTCGTAGGCTTTGATCGCCTCGTCGTACTTCATGGCGTGGTAGTAAATCCAGGCCTTCCGCATTTGCAAAGTCGCCGAACCCGGGCGGACCCGCAGGGCCTCGTCGACGACCTTGAGCGCCTCGTCGGTCTGGCCGCTCATCTCCAGCATCACGGCCAACTGACTGGCGACCGCCTGGTTGGCCGGGTCGGTAATCTGGTCGTCAATCAGGCTTCGCAGGATCTCGGCCCCCTTGTCGAAGCGCTCCTGGGCCACCGAAGCCGACAGCCACTCCTGATAGGCATCCAGGCGGTCTTCGTCCTCGGTCTGCAGTTTCAAAGCCGCCGCGAAAAACCGATCGGCCAGGTCGGGCGATTCGGCCTGCCCAGCCAAGTGGCCCAGGACCAACCGCGCGCCGTAGCCCAGGCTCGCGGCATCGTCGTTCAGCCAACCGGCGCCGGCCTCCAACAGCTTGGCGGCCAATTCAGGATCGGCGTCCACCGCGGCCCCCTTGGGCCCCATGGTGGCCATCACGCCGCGGGCGGCGGTCCGCTGGGCCTCCAACATTTGCTGCCGCCGCTGCCGACGCAGTTGCTCGCGAACCAACTCGGGATCCACGCCCCCGAAGCGACCGGCCGGCAGATCGCCGATGTTGACCTCAATCGAATCCAAGTCCGGCGGCTCGTAGAGCTGCCCCAATGTGGCAATCAGCCGATCCAGCCGACCGCGGGCCTTGTACAACTCGGCCAGCTTGACGAACTCGTCGGCCCGGGGCGTTTCCTTCAACAGCTTGACGTACAGGGCCTCGGCCTCGTCCCATTGCTCGCGCTGCCGCAACTCGTCGGCCAGCCGGAAGCCCAGGTCGGCCTGCTGGGGATGCTGCTTGTGGAGATCCTGGAGCTTGGCGAACAACTCCGGCTCGCGATCCAGCACTTCGTACAGGCGGGCCAACAGTTCGACGGGGCCTTCGCCTTCCACCGACAGGGGCTGCGGATCTTCGAAGTAGGCATTCAACCGGGCCAGGGCCGCCTGGGCCTGGTCTTCGGCCAGCAAGACCTGGGCCTCGCGGAAGGCCAACAGCGGGGCGTTCGGCTCAAGATCGTTCGAGCGGGCGAAAGCCCGGCGGGCCTCGTCAAACCGCTTGGTCTTGAGAAACGTCTCGCCGAAGCGGTCGAAGGTGGGGGCCGGCTGGTTGGACAGCACCCGACGCACGGCGGGGACGAGATTGTACTTCTCGGGATTCTGCATCGCGTCCCAGATCACGGCAAAGGCGTCGGCGGCCTTCTCGTAGTTCTCGACGGCGAAGTACAAATCCCCCATGCGGGCCATCAGGGCGACGTACTGGCTCGATTCACGATCGAAGTGGCCGGCTTCCAGGCTTCGCTCAAACAGCTCGACGGCCCCCTGGGCGTCGCCTTGCTCGATGAGGTACTCGCCCAGTCGGGGAAGCAGCGGGTCGGTGGGATCGAGTTCCACGATCTTCAGGGCGTAGCGAATCGCCTCGCCCATGCGTTCCAGCTCGAAGGCCAACGGGACGATCTGTCGCAGGATGTCCAGCGATTGGGGATCGTGCCGCAGGGCCCGTTGATAGTAGCGGATGGCTTCGCTTTGCTGGCCCCGTTGCTCGTGGAAGCGGCCCACGGCGAACAACGCCCGGGCCTCCTGGATATCGGCCTCCTCGGCGGTGGGGGCTTCGCGGGGTTCGAGGGGTTCGGGCGGCTGTTCCAGAATCAGCACACTGCGGCGATCCTCGGCCCGCGGCTCTTCGGGGGCCTCGTCGTCGGCCCAGGCCAGGCCCCATGGCAAAACGGCGGCCCAGGCGACCAGTGCGGTCAGGCGACGTGGGTGACTCATAGGGGGTGCCCCTCGGCAAGGTCAGCGTAAACGGAACTGCTGGTCTTAGTTTAGCTTGGCGGACCGAGGTTGGAAACGCGGCTTGGCTTCAGGAGCGAGGGGACTGCTTGCCGAGGGCCGCAAGCCCAGCTACCATGAAGACCAAATCAGGGATTTGCGGCCGCTTGCAGCCTTCACCTGCTAAAGTGCCAAACGCTCGCCTTGGGACCGGTCTCCCTGCTCCGGCCTCCCCGAGCGTCCAACCTGGAACCACCGATGACCGACCTCACGGTCGCCCGCAATCGTGGCCTCTCGACCACGGCCATCCACGGAGGCGAAGCCCGGCAAAAGGCCGGCGATGCCATCACCGACCCCATCTTCTGTGCCTCGACCTACACGTTTGGCTCGACCCAGGATGTGATCGACTTCCTGGAGCACGACGTCCCCCGCGAGGAGTACGGCCGCTACGGCAACCCTGGCGAGAAGGTCGTCGAGCGGAAGCTGGCCGAGCTGGAAGGCGCCGAAGAGGGGTTGCTGTTCAGCACTGGCATGTCGGCGATTGTCGGGCTGCTGATGTCCCGGCTCAACAGCGGCGACGAGATCATCTTCTTCGATGAGTGTTACCACCGCAGTCGCGAGTTCTGCACCAAGCACCTCAGCCGCTTTGGCGTGGTGACCCGCCAGGTGCAGATGGGCGACTACGAGGCCATGGAGCAGGCCATCTCGCCGGCCACCAAGATGCTGATCAGCGAGTCGCCCACCAACCCGCACCTGAGCGTGGTCGACCTGGAACGCTTTGTCGACCTGGGTCGGCGATACGGCGTGGAAACGCTGATCGATGCCACCCTGGCCACGCCGATGAATCTGCGACCCATCGAGGCCGGCGTGGACTACGTGTTGCACTCGGCCACCAAGTATTTGGCCGGTCACAACGACCTGCTGGCCGGGGCCTTGCTGGGACGACACGAGGCCCTGGAACCCGTCCGCAAGCTGCGGGGCATCATGGGGGCCATCAACAGCCCGCACAACATTTACCTGCTGCAACGCGGGCTCAAGACATTCGAACTGCGGATGCAACGCCACAACGAAAACGGGCTGGCCATCGCCCGCTTTCTGGAAGACCACGATAAGGTGGCCCGGGTGTACTATCCCGGCTTGGAGTCGCATCCCTATTTCGACCTGGCGCAGCGTTCGATGCGGGGCTATGGCGGACTGGTGACCTTCGAGCTGAAAGATCCCGATTGGCGTGCGGCGGCCCAGGTGGTGGACCGCGTCAAGATCCCCCGCATCGGCCCCAGCCTGGGCGGAGTGGAGAGCCTGATCGAACAGCCGCTGGTGATGAGCTACTACAACTGCACGCCCGAGGATCGCCAGCGGTTTGGCATTAGCGACAACATGATCCGGCTGGCCTGCGGCATTGAAGACACCCAGGATCTGATTGAGGACTTGGCCCAGGCCCTGGACAACGCCTGACGGGTGAGGCCAGGGGCCGAGTGGACTCCCAGTGGAAACCTCACGAAGAGAAGATTGCGTGTGCCACGGCGTGCCCGCTAGCCGTGCTGTCGGCGGCTCAGCCTACGGCACTGCTTGCGAGCACGCAGGGGCCCACG
>JBJHDE010000498.1:0-4505 GCA_050486385.1 Planctomycetales bacterium
TCAGCGCCTGCGACCTGTCCGCCGAGAGTCAGGCTGGCGGTCAGCAGAGCCCCGGTCTTGCGTTGATGCAGCCACTCCAGGCTTTGCAGGTCGCCGTGGGCCAATCCGCCCAGCACGTCGTCGGCCTGGCCACCCACCATGCCGGTCAGACCCGCGGCCCGGGCCAGTGTCGCACAGCAGCCGGCCGCCACACTCGGTGGCCGCACCCGCTCGGCCAGCACCTCGAAGGCCAGCGTCAGCAGGGCATCGCCCGCCAAAATTGCCAACGCCTCGCCATAGACCACATGATTGGTCGGGCGACCGCGACGGGTGTCGTCGTCGTCCATGGCGGGCAAATCGTCATGGATCAACGAATAGGTGTGGATCATCTCAACGGCCACGGCCGCCGGCAGGGCCGCTTCCGGCTGGCCCTCGCAAGCCTCGCAGGCCAACAAAACCAATTGCGGGCGGAGCCGTTTCCCGCCACCCAGCAGGCTATAGCGGACGGCCTCGGACAGTCGTTCGGGGCAACCGGGCCGGGATTGGCAGGCTGCGGCGAGCGCCTCTTCGAAGGGCTCGCGCCACTTCTCCCAAAACTGCTTCATCCCTCAACTCGCGGCGACAGGAACCCCGGTCATGGCAATCGGCCGGGTCGCGGGCCCCTGTCGAACAGTGAGGGCGGCGTTCGCGGCACACCCGCGGCAGGCTTTGCGCCGCGATCAGCCGTGAACTAAGGCGATTTTGTGGGATTTGTCAAGCAAGTCGAGGGGGGCCACCCCGACCGCCACGGCGACAGACGACCCTCGCACACCGGCAACGAGCCGGGGGACAGGAGGCACACACGTCTGGAAAATTTTTCCCAGCTTGAGCCGTCTATCGCCGGGGCGGCCGATTGCGGCCCCGCTCGCTCAATTTATATCGTTCTTTCAGAAGTTTTTGAAGTAAAAATCATGTGGGAAAATCCAAAAAATCTCGCGCCCGCCTCGTCTCAGGCCCAAGAAACCCGATCCGGGGGGGTAACTCCGACGTGCCCGCTCCCATTACTGTATAGGAAGGTTTTCGCGTTCTCTCAGTAAGTGGGCATCCATGATTCACCGGCTTCTCTCGACCAGCACCGCCGGCGTGGGCATCGTCGTCGGCTGGTTTGTCGTTGTCGCCCCATGGGCCGTCGCGGCGGATCGCGCGAGTTTCGTCAAGGCTCATTGCCACGAGTGCCACGGCGGGTTGGTCCAGGAAGCCGGACTGGACCTCGAAGCGCTGGACCCCGGGCTCGCCACCGAGGCCGGCCTGACGGCGTGGATCAAGGTGTTTGATCGCGTCGAGCGGGGCGAGATGCCGCCCGAGGACGGTCCCGTGCCTGATCCCGCCGCGCGAACGGCGTTTCTGGCCAGCCTCAAGGCCGATCTGCTGGCGGCGGATCGGGCCAAGATTGCCGTCGAGGGCCGTTCGGGCGTGCGGCGGTTGAATCGGATCGAGTACGAGAATTCGCTCCGGGACCTGCTGGCCCTGCCGCGGTTGGATGTGAAGAACGAGTTGCCCGAAGACGGCATGCGGCACGGGTTCGACAAGGTCGGCGGCGCCCTGGAGATCTCGCACGTCCAGATGGCCAAGTATCTGGAGGTCGCCCGTTCGGCGTTGCGGCAGGCGGTGGTGCCGTTTTCCGAGCGTCCCGAGACGGTCTCTTGGCGCGAGCCGGCGGCCCTGCAATGGTCGGCCCGGTCGGCGATCAGCTCGCACAACGCTGCGCCGCTGGAAGGAAAGAAGCTGGCTGGTGGGCTCACGACCGTGGTCCGCGGCAATCCGCGGGACGATCCCGGCAACTCGTATCGCGCAGCCGTGTTTTCGGGCGAGGCCCAAAGCGTGGCGGTTCTCAGCGGAGTGATGGGGGCCCATCAGCCCGAGGGTCTGCAAATCGACCGCTTCAAGCCGCCGGTTCCTGGGTGGTATCGCGTGCGATTCTCGATTTGGGGGCTGCGGTGGAATCGCGACCACGCCGAGGCGTCTGAGCGGGGTTGGATTCGCAAGTATAACGAATTTGGAGATCCACCGTTTCAGGATGAGCAAGGTCGTTGGCAGCTTACCCGCTTGGACAAAGAATCGATCCGCCAGGAGCATCGCGAAAACGTCGAGTTCTATGGCGAGGGTAGCGTGGCGACGCATGTGGTGCGGGCCTCGCTGCGGGGCGAACCGCTGGGCTACTTCGATGCCCCTTCGCTTCAGCCCACGGAACACGAACTGACCGTCTGGCTCGATCCCGGCGATAAGCTCTCGTTTCATGCGATGACCCTGCCCGCCAGTGGTCCGCCCAACTGGGGCAGCGCCCAGGGTGTCCGCAGTTACGAAGGCCCGGGTGTCGCCTACGACTGGTTCGAGGTCACCGGACCGCTGATTGAAGATTGGCCCCCAACCAGCCAGCAGCGGTTGTTCGGCAAGCAGCCGGTCGCCGCCATCGCCCGACCGTTTGTGCAGGGCGCTCCCACAATTGAGCCCGGCACCAGCGAGACGCTGGACCCCGAGTCGCTGACCGGGACCGGCTTGAATGTCGGTGGCCAGCGGATGATCAACGTCAACGGCCGTTCCAAGACCACCGTCAACCTGGCGACTGCCGGCCGTTACGAATGGGTGCTGCGGGCCTACGAGACCCCCGGCGGCGATGAATCGGCCCAGATGCAGCTTCTGGTGGATGGCAAGCCGCTACGATCCAAGCCGTTTGTCATGAGCGCTCGCCGCGACAAACCGCAGGTGGTGCGGGTGGCGTTTGACGTGCCCACGCCCGGCCCCGTGGAATTGGGTGTCGAGTTTCTGAACGACTACTTCGACGCCGACCATCCCGATCCCGAACGCCGTGATCGCAATCTCGTGGTCGCCGGCATCGAGCTTCAGGCCCCGCCCAGGGTGACGGCGCCGGATGAGGTGGACGAACCCCAACTCGATGTGGACGGCCTGCTGGTGCGGTTTGCCGATCGCGCGTTTCGACGCCCGGTGACTGCCGACGAGTTGGCCGACATCCGCGGCCTGGTCCAGGCGCGGTTGGCGGCGGGCGACTCGGTCGAAGACGCCGTGCTGTCTGGCTATGCGGCCATCCTGTGTTCACCCGACTTCTTGTTTGTTGGATTGGAGAGCGAAGGTCGCCCGAGGTCGGATCATGCCTTGGCCGCGCGGTTGAGTTACTTCCTTTGGAACTCGCTACCGGACGACGAGCTGCGACGGTTGGCCGATGCGGGGCGATTGACGGATCCTGCCGTCCTGCGGGAACAGACCGAACGGCTGTTGAACGATTCCAAGAGCGAGCGCTTTGTCCGGCACTTTCTGGACCAGTGGCTCAACCTTCGCGAGATCGACTTCACCTCGCCCGACCCGCAGTTGTACCCTGAGTTTGATCCTTGGCTGCGGGACGCGATGCTGGACGAGACCCGCGCCTACTTCCGGCTGTTGGTGGACGAGAATCTGGATGTTCGCCATCTGATTGATGCCGACTTTGTGTTGGCCAATCAGCGGCTGGCCGAGTTGTATGGGCTCCGTGGGGTCGATGGTGCCAGCTTGCGGAAGGTGCCATTGCCCGAGGATTCGCCGCGGGGCGGGTTCTTGACGCAGGCCTCGGTGCTCAAGGTGACGGCCAACGGCACGGCGACTTCGCCGGTGTTGCGGGGCGTGTGGGTTGCCGAGCGGCTGTTGGGCGTGCCGCTCGATCCGCCACCGCCCAACATTCCGGCCGTCGAGCCCGACGCCACCGGGGCCACGACCATCCGCGAGCTGATTGAAATGCACCGGGCCGACCGGGCCTGTGCCTCGTGCCATGCCAAGATGGATCCGCCTGGCATGGCGCTCGAAAGCTTCGACCCCATCGGCGGCTGGCGCGAGCATTATCGGATTGATGGCCGGCCGAAGATGATCCGGGTCGATGGCGAGCGGCGGCTCGAGCCCTCGGTCCAGGTCATCAGCAGCCGCAATAGCCAGCGGGTTCAGTTGCGAATCGGTAGCCCCGTCGATGCCGCCGGAGTGCTGGCCGACGGCCGCGCGTTTGGCGACATTTTCGAAATGAAAGCCCTGCTGGTCACCGAGCCCGCCAGCCTGGCCGAGAACCTGATCGACAAGTTGTTGATCTATGCGACCGGTCAGGAGCTACGCTTCAGCGACCGCGAGACCCTGCACGCCCTGGTGGACCAGGCGGCGCGGCACAAGTTTGGTGTGCGTGAACTCATTCACGACGTCGTCCAGGGCGAATTGTTCCGTACCGCTGGGCTGCGTTATCAGACCGAATAAACCCAACACTTGAACACGGTCCTGCTGGGCTGACACAGAACCACCCGTTACCAGAACACAAAAGCAATCCGTCATGGTTTCACAGCTCAATCGTCGCACACTTCTGCGAGCCGCCGGAGTCTCGTTGGCCTTGCCTCTGCTGGAGGCCATGTCTCCGAGCTGGACCCAAGCGGCGACCGAGGCCAACAAAGCGCCCCGGCGGATGCTCTCGATTTGTACGAACCTGGGCGTGTTGGAACGCCACTTCGTCCCCAGCGCGACCG
>JBJHDE010000499.1:0-4497 GCA_050486385.1 Planctomycetales bacterium
CTTCGGCGGGAGCCTCAGGAGCGGGGGCTTCCGGGGCGGGTGCCTCAGGAGCAGGCGCTTCCGGTTCGGGGCTCTCGGGCAGTTCCAGCTCGACCTCGGGCTCGGGGATCACGGGATCGACCGGGTCAGGCGAGGTGTCGGGGAACGTCGGCGCCGGGGCATCGGTCGGCTCGGCGGGTTCGTCGGTGGGCTCATCGGCCGGCTCGTCGTGCGGGTGATCGTGATCGCCGTTCTCATCGTGGGGATGATCGTGCTCGTCATCCTCATCGACGGGCTCGGTGGTATCGGGATCAGCCGGCGGAGTGGCGGGCTTGGGCGGCTCGCAGCCACCCAATGGCAGCAGGCACAGGCCCAGGGCAATGGCGAAGCTGGCAAAGTACTTCAACAGCATGGTGTCCTCCTCGAGGCACGGAGACTCAAGATCAGAGAATGTCGGATATCCGGGGGAAATCCACGAAAAAAGCCACAAGGAGACGGCGTGGCGAAGCGCGCCCGCATCTCCATTGTGGCTTCGCTTTGAGCGATATTTTGGTCATCGCCTAATGCGTGACGTCGGACCTGCCAAAGATCACTCTTCGGGAGTCTCTTCGACGACTTCTTCCTCGACCACCTCTTCGGTGCCTTCCTCGGCGCCTTCCTCAGTGCCTTCCTCTGGCTCGGCCGGGGTGGTCGGCTCGGCGGGCTTGGGCTTTTCGCAACCAGCGAACGAAAGGGGCAGAGCGCACAGGCTCAACACCATCAGCATTGCGGCGAACTTCTTGATCATAGCAAGGATTCTCCAGAGTGTTTGGAAGGTCATCCAGACGTGCCCCGAACGTCAGCAATCGGGACCGACCCGCGGGGACGCGAGCCGACCGCCTGATATTGGGGCGGACACTTGGTAGATGCCGTCCAACCCGACATATTCCCGCACTCGGAAAATTTTCTTGGCGACCCGGCGAATTTCTCTTCGGGCGGATTGAGAACTAGACTTCCTCCAACGCTCGTCCCGCCAGCGGGGAACCTGGGGCATCCCCCCAACCCCACGCACAAGGGCGACCCTGGGCCCGCCGAACGCCCCAGGGTCTAGCCCATCGGACGGGAATTTGGAAAGCTGGGGCGGGGACTGGGAATATTTCCCCGCGATTGTGTTTCTGCTCTGATAGAGTCATGTCCGAAAGCCAACCCGCCGTCGACCTGGGCAGCCTCATCTCCGCACACCACGCGGAATTGTATGGTTATGCCTACAGAATTCTCGGCAAGCGGGACCTGGCCGAGGATATGACCCAGCAGACCTTCCTCCAGGCCCAGGCCAAGCTCGCACAGCTCCGGGATCCGGCCAGTGCGCGGGGGTGGTTGTTCAGCATTATGCGGAACGCCATCCAAATGACCTGGCGCCAGGGTAAGCGTCTGCCGGTGGAAACCGGCGAGGTGAACCTCGACCAGTTGCCCATCGACGACGAACCCGCGGAATTCGATCACGAACGGTTGCAAGCGGCGCTGAACGAACTCAGCGACGAACATCGGCTGATCTTGGTCTTGTTCTACTTCGAGGAATGCTCGTACTGTGAGATCAGCCAGCGTCTCAACTTGCCCATGGGCACGGTCATGAGCCGCCTGTCGCGAGCCAAAAGCCAGTTGCGAACGCGACTGCTGGCCCGCGAGGAACTCACACTCCGGGCGCCTCGCTGAAGCGGACAACGTTTTCGTGCGGAAAGCGGCCACAACCGTGTCACCCCAGGCTTGAATCCGTGCCCAGCGGATCGGCCACCCAGCGTGTTCGGCATGACCAGCAAGGACCTCCAACAACTGATCGACGCCTGCCGGCCGGGTCGCAACGACCCGGATCGCCTGGAGGGGCTACGCCCGTTGGCCGACCAATTGGCCGACGACGCCGAACTACGGAGTCTGCTGGAACGGAGCGAACGCTTCGATGCCGCCGTGGGCCGCGGCATGCGGCAGGTGCCCACGCCCGAGGGCCTGGAAGAGCGGATCCGCCGCGCCTGCGAGCAAGCGGCCCTTGAGGCCGACGTCCCACCCACCGAAACGGCTCCCATGCCAATCGTCCGGGCCGTGCCGCTCGGGCGACGTGGACTTCAGGCCGGGTTGATGGCGGCCGCGGCGATGGTGCTGGTGGGGGCCACGGTGCTGGTGGGCCTGATGGTCAACCGGCCCCACGATACCGAACTCACCAGCGAAGTCGCGATCGCCCGGGCCGAACAGGTCATTTTCGGATGGCGGGACCAGGAGGTCACGCCCCAGTGGCGGGATCTGGCCACGGCTCCGCCTCACCTGCGACCGCCGAGCGAGACGCAGGAGGCCTCGCTCACGGGGTGGATGTCTTACACCGATTTCCTCGGCCGGGAAGTCGCCATCTACCGGGTTGAACTGCCCCAGCGGCGGGTCTCGGGCATTTTGGTCGTCGCCCCCACGTTCGGAACCCCGCGGATGCCGACTGTCGCCGGTCGGTTGACCGGGTCTGGCGGCGTCTATGGCACCGCCTGGCACCATGGCGGCCACTTCTTCGTCCTGGTCCTGGAAGGCCCGCCCCACCAGTTGGAACGGGCCGAGCCGCCCGTGCTCCATCGCCCCCGCGGCGTGGCTTGACCACATCGGCCTCGGGCGTGATTTCGCGAACGTCCGACGCTCCGCTCAGCCCGCACTCGGCAAGCACACTTTCCCTATCGCTCGGAAGCTGGTTCGCTGGTCGATCGACGTTGCGCCAGGGCCGGGCTGGGGGCCGCGCGGTGGGCAATGGCCACGGCGGCATCGGGCCGACCCGACTGGTAATGCCCCTCCACCTCGTGGGTCGTCAGCGCGCGGCCGACGATCAGAAACTCGTCGACGCGGCCGTTGAAATTGCGGATCGGCCAGGTGCCCAAGTCGTCGGGCTGCCAGTTGCCCAGCTCGCAGGGCCCCAGCCGATACGGCGGTCGACGCCCCAACGGCAACTCGGCCACTGGCTGGCCGTTGACCCAATGCGTCAGCCGGCCGTTGGGCCCATCGCAGACAATCGCCAGATGGGTCCATTGGCCAAACCACTCGGGTCCCAGAATCCGATCGGTGTCGTGGTTGGCGGGCGTCCGGTGACGATCGGCAATGCCCACCTGCAGGAATCCCTGGTCGCGAATCTGCCAATGCAGCTCGCCGAGATCGAATCCGTCGGTCAGCAGCAACGAGTTGAACGGATTCGGCAAGGCATCGACCCGCACCCAGGCCATCATCGAAATGGCTTCGAATTCGCCGGGCAGGTCCATCCTTACCCGATCGGTGGGCCGTTTGAAGTCCAACGCCTGCTTGCCCGGCCAACGCCCCTCGGTCCACTGGCAGCCGACCAGCGAGCCATGCGACTCCTCCGGCGCGTTGGGGGCGTGGTTGATCAGCCGCCGATCCCAACTGGTTTCGGGTTCAAAGCGGTACCAGGCCACCAGGGCGGGATCCTCGGCCCAGGGGGCCACGGCCGCTTGCCAGGCGGCGATTCGAGGAGCCAGTCGGTCGGCCGCCCGTTCGGGCAACTCGGTGGCTTGCACAAACGCGGCGGCATCGGCCACCAGCGACCGCGGCGGTTCTTCGTCCCAAATCAACCCCTGGCCACTGGTCAGGCGTCGTGGCTCGACGCCCGAGTCCGGGCGGCCGATCTCGGCGGCACCGCGAAAGACATGCCACTGGGCCACGCCCTCGGTGGGCACCAAGACTCCCAACGCCGTGTTGGGCTGAACTACGCCGTACTGGCGGCCCCCAATCGTCAGGCCCTGAGCCGACGACGGCACCTCGACCGTCAAACGGCCTCCCGAGCAGTCGAGCCGCGCGGCATTGACCAACGTCACCCAGGCGGGGCCTTCGACCACGACCGTGGCTCCGCCGCGAAACTCCAACCACAGCAGACCGGCATCAATCGCCAACTCGCCGGGCGAGAGCAATTGCCCGACCGCGCGGCCTGGCTGATCGCCCGACCAGACCACACCGATGGTCTCGGCCAGCACGGCCACGGCATCGGTGGTGGTCTCGGTGGGATCCACGGACGATGGCGGGTCAATTGGCGTACCCGGCAATGCCACGGGGCGGGAGCCGCTCCACCACCAGGCACCGGCTGTCAGCAAGGCCCCGACCGCCAACGAGACCACCGCCACTAGCCACCGCCGTGGGGCGAAACGCGCCCGCGAACGGCCCTCGGCCACCGTGGCCCATTGCCAACCCCGCCGCTGCTCGCCCCACTCGCGGAGCGTCGCATGAAACCGCGTCGCCCGCCAAAACTCCTGCCGGGCCTCCGGCGATTGCCGCAGCAGTTCCTCCAGCTCCCGCTGGTCCTCGGGCGTCAGGCCGCCATCGAGGTAGCCATCCAGGAGTTCGGTCAAACGCGTTGGTTCCATCACTGGGTCTCGGTCGGCGAGGCGTGCGGGCAGGGCGGATCAGCCGGGGCCTTCGGCTGGGCAATGTTCGAGCTGCTGTTCGATGCAACTTCGCAAAGCTGCGCGGGCTCGCGAGAGGGCCACGTACACCGACGGCGGTCCCCAGCCC
>JBJHDE010000500.1:0-4491 GCA_050486385.1 Planctomycetales bacterium
GCCATAGCCTGATAAATGGCCTCTCGACGGTGGCCTTGCTGCTGAGCCTGTGGTTCGTGTGGGCCGATGTCGTGCCGGCCCTGGGTATCTTGCGGCAAGTCGAGCTTTGGCACACCAAGATCGACGAGGCCGTGCTCGTAACCGCCGACGATGGCAGCGAACGGGCCGAGATGGTCACCCGCACTGTGCCGACCACCCTGCCCGATGTGATTCTGGCCCTGGTCGTGCTGGGCATCGCCTGGGCGGCGGCCAACAATGTGCCGGGCCTGCTGGAGATCATTCTGCTCCGACGATTGCCCATCGATGCGGGTGGCCGCTACGCGGCGGCCACGGTGGCCCGTTATTCGTTGACATTGCTCGGCATCCTGATTGCTACCAATTTGCTGGGTTGGCAATGGAATCAGGTTCAATGGCTGGTGGCGGCCATGACCGTGGGCCTGGGTTTTGGCCTGCAAGAAATTTTTGCCAACTTCGTGTCGGGCCTGATCCTGCTGTTGGAACGCCCCATCCGCGTGGGCGATACCGTCACCGTGGGCGATGTCAGCGGCACCGTCACCCGCATTCGCATTCGTGCCACAACCATCACGGCCTGGGATCGCAAGGAGCTGGTCGTGCCCAATAAGGAGTTCGTCACCGGTCGTGTGGTCAACTGGACACTCAGCGATTCCATCAGTCGCTTTCCGATGGAGGTCGGCGTGGCCTATGGCAGCAACGTCGAACGCGTCACCGAGTTGCTCCGCGAGATTGCCAACGAGTACGCCTTGCAGGATCCAGCGCCGATTGTGTTCTTCGAGAATTTTGGCGATAGCACGCTCAACTTCAAAATGATGGTCTTCGTTCCGGCGCTCAGCCAGATTTTGCCCACTCGGCACGCGATCAACATCGCCATCGACCGCCGCTTTCGCGAAGAAGGCATTGAGATCGCCTTCCCGCAGCGGGATCTGCATCTCCGCAGCGTCGACGAGACGATCCTCCGCCGCCCGCCGCTGTCCAACGGCAACGGGCAGGCCCCCGAGACCCCGTCGGCCGCCGAGGACCCGACCCACTCGTAATCTCGCCACCCCAACTTGACGGGATGACCGATCATGATGGAAGATGGAGGGATCGGTCGCTGACCCCATCGCAGCCCCGTTGCGCATGCGTAGACACCCCAAAAAAGTCCAAGCGCCTCATGTCCATGATCTGCCGCCTTGCCGTCGTTCTCTTGCTCGTCGCCCCCTGGTCGACACTCCAGGGGGCCTCGCCCGAGGAACATGCCGCGATTGCGGGGTTTCTCAAGCAGCACTGTGTTCGCTGTCATGGTCCCGAGGCCCAGGAGGCCAAGTTGCGGCTGGATCGCTACGGCCCCAACACCTCGAACGAAGAGTGGACCCGCGTGGCCGATGCCTTGGAGTTTCAGGCCATGCCCCCACCCGGCGAGCCCCAGCCCGACGAGATCGAACGGCGGCGGGCGCTCGGTTGGCTGGATGCCCGGCTGGGCCAATCGCCCGAGCCCGCCTTGGCCCTGCGGCGGATGAATCGCGCCGAGTACGAGGCCACGCTGCACGACCTGCTGGGCATCGACAAGTCGCTCAAGGACCTGCTGCCCGAAGACGATCGGGTCCAGGGTTTCGACAATGTGGCGGGCGGACTGAGCATCTCGGCCATTCTTTTAGAGCGCTATCTCGAAACGGCCGACAAGGCCTTCGACGCCGTGATTCGTCGTATCGAGCCGCTGCCGCCCCAGGTTCGCCGCTCGGTGGCCATGGAGGAACAACACAATCGCGACTCGGTCGAAAAAAAGAAAGGCGGCACCTTCGAGAGTCATGGCTCGTTCGTGAAAATCCGCACCGGCTGGCCGCCCACCCGCTTTGATAGCGCCAACCCGATTGAAGATGGCGTTTACAAGGTCCGCATCGCCGTCTGGCCCTATGAACCTGGCGAGCGGACGCTGGCCATGGCCGTGTTCAATGGCAGCTTCTTTTCAGGAGCGGAGACCGCGTTTGAAGGCATCTACGATGTGACCGGAACGCACGACAATCCACGCATCATCGAGTTCACAACCTGGATGCGCGACGGGGCGTACATCACCCTGGAACCCCGGATCTTTCCGCCCCATGAACGCGGCGACGAGAGGCCCCAGCCGGGCGTCGCCGTGAAGTGGATCGAGACCGAAGGCCCGCTCGACCAGGCCTTTCCCAGCGAGGCGCAGAACAAACTTATGGGCAAACTGCCCATGTGGGAAGGCAATCCCATTTGGATGCGGCACCGCAAGGGCGTGCGATTGCATCACGTCACCTCGGAGACCCCCGAGGCCGATCTCGAACGCATTCTCAACGACTTCATTCCCAGGGCCTTTCGCCGCCCAGTGGATGATGCGTTGGTCGCCCCTTTCGTGAACCTGGCCGTCAAACGGTTCGAGGCCCAGGGCGATTTTGAAGACGCCTTGCGGGTCGGGGTCACGGCGGTGCTGTCGTCGCCCCACTTTCTGTTGTTGAATAATGACCCCGACGTCGATGACTACACGCTGGCCTCGCGGCTGTCGTACTTCTTGTGGTCGAGCCTGCCCGACGACGAACTGCTGGCCCTGGCCGCCAGTGGCCGTTTGCGAGACCCCAAGGTGCTGCACGGCCAGGTGGATCGCATGCTGGCGGATCCACGGATCGAGCGCTTTATCGAGAACTTCACGGGCCAGTGGCTCGACCTCCGCGAGATTGAAGAGACCACGCCCGACAGCAAACTCTATCCCGAGTTTGATCCGTTGCTGCAATGGTCGATGGTCGGCGAGACCCAGAGTTTCTTTCGCCATGTGCTCAAGCACAACCTGAGCGTCACGACTTTCATTGATTCGGACTTCGCGCTACTGAACGAGCGGATCGCCCGGCATTACGGCATCGAAGGCGTTCGGGGACACGAGCGATTTCAGGTCGTCAAGCTTCCCCAGGATTCGCCGCGGGGCGGCATTCTCACCCAGGCCAGCGTGCTTAAGGTGACGGCCAACGGCACGACCACCTCGCCGGTGCTGCGTGGGGTGTGGATGCTGGAAAACATTCTCGGCCAACCCGTGCCCCCGCCGCCCGCGGGCGTTCCGGCCGTTGAGCCCGACATCCGCGGAGCGTCTTCCATCCGCGAGCAGCTTGCCCTGCACAGTGGCCATGCCTCGTGCGCTCGCTGCCACTTGAAGATCGATCCGCCGGGCTTTGCGCTGGAGTGTTTCGACCCGATTGGCGGCTACCGGACCTTTTACCGCAGCCTTGGCGAAGGAGAACGCATTCCCGGCGTGAAGACCTATCGGCAGGGGCCGGCGGTTGACATGGCCGAGAGCCTGGGCGACGGTCAAGAGTTCGACGACTTCTTGGGCTTCCGCCGGTTGCTGGTCGCTCAGCCGGACCCGGTGATCCGCTGTCTGGCCGAAAAGCTGCTAGTCTACGGCACGGGGCGGCCCATCACCTCCCGCGAGGCCGCCTACGTCGACGAGGTAGTCCGTGCCAGCGGGGCCGACAATCACGGCCTGCGGTCCATGATCCACGCCGTCGTCGCCAGCGAACTGTTCACCAAGCCCTGACCGGCTGAGAGTTCACAAAGGGTGGCAGTTGCCAATGATTGGCACACCGGCTTGCCGTAAAAGTTTGGGAAAAGGGCCGCCCTTGCTTCGTCAAAAAAAATGTGCCACTGCTTGCTCGCAAGCAGTGCGCTAGGCTCTTCGACGTTGAACAGTCGAGTCGAAGCCCAACCATCCCAGGCAACGTGAACCGTTTCCAGCACTGCTTGCCAATTGGCAAGCAGTGGCACACCGGTTTGCCCTTGCTTCGTCAAAAAAATGTGCCACTGCTTGCTCGCAAGCAGTGCGCTAGGCTGATAAACGTTGAACAGTCGAGTCGAAGCCCAACCATCCCAGGCAACGTGAACCGTTTCCAGCACTGCTTGCTAATTGGCAAGCAGTGGCACACCCGTTCACGACGTCATTTCACGGCCAGCAGACCCTGATGCCTGTGCGGTATCACTGTCTATGCCCGACAGGCATTACCAGATAGGCTCTCAGTAGATCAGGCTGAATCGCACGAACGGCGCGTCGACGAGGCTGAAGCCGGTGAACTCGTCTTGCAGGTCGAGTTCCCGCCAGAAGATCGCGCCGAACTCGCAGTGGCCGCGGAGCCGGTCGCCGACTCGGACTTCATAACCCAGCAGCAAGCGGTAGTCGTTGTACTCCAGCATGGCGGTGTTGCCGTCGGCCTTTTCAATGAGCCAGCGACCACCGGCGAACTCGCCGCCAAAGTACAACCAGGTAGCCTGCTGACGGGTGTGCATCGCCCGGATGGCCACCCGTGGCCGCGGGAAGATGCCATCGACCTCGAGCCACTCATACGGCTTCCAACTGAAGCCGGCAATTGGCAGGGCCGGTACGCTGTCGCGGTCCAGATAGACGAAGCCCGCCGCCAGGGTCAGGTTGGGCCGATACTGATAGGTCGAGATGACCCGCCCGGTGATCCGGATGGCGTCGTCGTCCCATTG
>JBJHDE010000501.1:0-4456 GCA_050486385.1 Planctomycetales bacterium
ATACTATTGCGCTGGCGCGGGCCGTCGGCGGGAGGCCGGGTTCCGCCCTTCGATTTCGTCGGCCAGGTGCTACTCAACGGACGTTCGACCCTGGCAATCGCACAGGTGAAAGATGGCTTGGGTGCCTTGGTGTGTGAAGATCCCGCCGACGTTGGCCAATGGGACAATCCACTGCCCGAGCCGCTGGGACAAACCGCCGTGGTCCGCCAGACGCTGGATCAACTCAGTCACAAGCCGCTGGCGATTTTACTGATGGATCCCGTCGGCCTGGTCTCGCACCTTACGGGAGAGCCACGACCCAGGGCCCCGAATCAACAACCGGCAATGCTGGCCATCACGCAGGCTCCGGATGGTTTGGGGTACGAATTGCGGATCACCGCCGACCACCAGCGGATGATCATCGAGTCGCTCGTCACCAGAACCTCGACCCTGTTTGATGAGATCGAGACCGATTGATGTTCCACCACGAAATGAGACCCGCTTCGCGATTCTAGGATTTCTCACGCAAGGACTTTTCCATGAGACCCATTGCTTCCGTCGCCCTGCTCGCCGCGGCCCTGGTCGTGGCCCCTGTCGCTCAGGCCGAGGACGTCGCCGCGCTCATTCCGGCCGATGCCGTGGCGGTCGTCGTAGTCGACGACATCAATCAATTGGAAGCCGATGTCCAGGCCTTCGGCCAGTCGATTGGTACGCCCGTCCCGCCGGGCATGTTGGATTTTGCACCCCAGTTGCTCCAGCTCAACCCGGACCAGTGGGATCGCACGCGTCCGCTGGCCGCGGTGGTCATGGGGCTGGAGCAAGCGGTGCTGTTTGTGCCCGTGAGTCAGGAACTGGCCGAGAGTCTCGATCAGACCGGCGTGCCCAAACTGGACGGCGTGTACGGGTTGGGCTTTGCCTCGGGCGTGATCCGCGACAACTACCTGATCCTGGGGCCCTCGGCCGAGCATGTGCGGTCGTTTCGCACGGCCCCGGCCGAGACGATTGCCGCCGCCTGGCAAGGCGACGTGGCCACCGCCCGGGGCGAGGGCGATGTGTTCTACTGGGTGAACTTCGAGCGGCTTCGCCCCATTGCCGCCGAGGGTTTCAAGGCCATGGAGGCCCAGACGCGGGAGGCCTTCCAGGACCTGCCTGACGAATTTGAACTTCCCCCGGATTTCATCGAACAGCAGGTCCGTAGCCAACGGCTCATGGCGCGGTTGACCGATGGCCTGTTGGGCTTGGGTCACGTGTACTATGGGTCGCTGGATATCGAAGCCGAGCGGATTCGCGATTCCGGGCGGTTGGTCCCACGCGACGGCAGCCCCACCGCGCAGTGGCTTTCGGGACTCCAGCCGCCGTGGGCCAAGCTGCTGGATCGGGTGCCTGCCGGCGACCTCTACATGGCGGCCGGCATGGACGGGCCGGCCTTGAAGGAGCCCTTCAAACGCATGGTGCATGCGATGTTTTCGGATCCCGATTTCCGGGAACTTGCCGAGATCGATGAGATTGAAGACATGGATCGCTTCAACGAGCTGTTTGACCAGATGCTCGATTCCCAGGTCTTCCAGTTCACCATGGACATCGGCGACACCTTCTCGGCTTCGTTCTGGTATGGCTACAAGGACCCGGCCGCCGCGTTCGCGGCCAACCAGGCCCTGATGCGGGAGTTTCCGCAGGTGTACTCTGGTGGCGAAGATGAGACGGTCCGCTTGGTGCCGGTGGATGATGCCGAGCCGGTGCTGGGTCTGCCCACGTACCGGCTGCGATTTGTCGTCAAGGAGCAGGCCGACGACGAATTCGAAGCCATCGCCTTGGAGGCTACGCGGGCCATGTTTGGCGAGAATCCGGAGATGGTCATGGTCCAACTGCCCGAGGGTCTGGGCGGTGTGCTGGGCCGTCCCGTGGAGGAGATCGCCGCCATCCGTGACCGGACCCTCAAGCCCCTGGGCGACGCGCCGCGGATTCAGCGGGTCATGGACGATCTCGAGGGCCAGACCCTGGCGGTCGTGTTGCTGGACCCCTTGGCCTATGTGCGGATGCTGGCCGGCCAGTTTGGCCAGAATCTGGGTGTGGGCGGATTTGAATTGGAACTGCCCAAGGAGCCGCCCCCGCCTTGGCGATTTGCTCTGACCAAGCACGATGGCCGTCTCGGCGTCGAGACCCGCGTTGAGGCCGCCAACATCAAGGCCCTGATCGACGCCTTCAAAAGCGTGAATCCCTTTGGCGGAATCGGCGACGAGCCCGGTGGTCAGGACCTGGATCTGTAGTTCGTTTCCGCCAACTTAAGCCCCGTTGGCCCCCATCCGCCGTTTGCCGCGGGTGGGGGCGGTGGAATTGTGGTGGATCCGCAGGTTTCGATGGCCCGTGCTGATCGGGTGGCCCGTTGCTTGGGCTGAGCCCATGAAATGCGCTCCCCAATTGGCTACAATCGGGAAAGAGTTGAATCAACAACCCGCTACCTGCGTGGGTACCTGGAAGCCATCGTGTGAGTCTTGATCGTGCTGGAAACATTGACCATCCAGGGTTTTCGTCGCTTCGCGGACTTGACGATCAAGCCGTTGAAGGCCGTCAACATTCTGGCAGGTGCCAACAACTCCGGGAAAACCGCCGTCCTGGAAGCCGTGTCCTTGATTGCCCAGGGCGGTCATCCTGAAGCATTAGTTGAACTTCTCAGTCGCCGCGGTGAATTCGCGCAACCTCCCGATAGTGCATGGAGGGCCATCAGTGCATGGAGGGCCATCCTCGATGTGAGTGGGCTGTTCCATGGTCGAGCCCCACAGGTGGGGGCGAGTTTCTCATTGCGAGCCGCGCGAGGGGAGGATTTCCGGCCAATCCGCTTCGAATGTCAATTGGCCAGCAACGATCACTCCAATGGAAAGCAGCTTCCGCTCGATTCAGCGGAGTTCGGCAACGAATATCAAGATCGTTGCTTGAGGGAGCCTCTTGGCGACGTGTCGAAGTTTCGCTTGAAGCTCATTGTTGACGGAACAAAGGTGGCCTACCTTCCGCTGGCTGGCAGGCGCTATGTCAAAGGTCGTCGAGACCAACAATCTGCCGAACTTTTCGGCACCGCAAGGGGAGTGCAATTCGTTGGAACAAGCTCGTTTTCCAACGAGACCATCGCGAAACTCTGGGAGCGTATCGTGCTAACGCCCCACGAAAGACGACTTGTCGAGACACTCCAGATCATCGAACCGACGGTCCGCCGCGTCGCGGTTTTGGCGAGCCGTCGGGATGAAGCCGGTGTTTTGCTACAACTGGATGACACGGCCAAACCCGTCCCGTTGGGCAGCATGGGCGAGGGGCTGCGGCGACTGTTTGGCCTGTCGCTGGCCATTGGCAACACGCCGCCGGAGGGTTGCTTGTTGGTGGATGAAGTTGACACCGGGCTGCATCACTCGGTGATGGCCAAGATGTGGGAGGTCGTTATCCGGTCGGCGATCCGCGCCCCGTTTCAAGCCTTTCTGACGACGCACAGCCTCGACTGCTTGCTGGCCCTCTCGCGGATCCTGGGCGAACGCCCTGAGCTTCGCGAGCACGTCGCCTTCCATCGCTTGGAAGCCGAACGCAACACGACCGTCGCCCTGAATGCCGACGAACTCCGCTTGGCCCTCGATCAAGAGTTGGAGATCCGGTGAGCGACCGCCCGCCCAAGAATCACCACCACCATTTGCTGGTGGAGGGCATAAACGATCGCATGGTCACCGGCGAGTTGCTCGCCCGGCATGGTATCGTGTGGCCAGAGACCCAGTGGCAGCCATTTATCAACGCAACCGGCGGCATTGATGAGTTGTTGAAGACGATCCCGGTGGCCTGTCGTGCCAGTTATCACCGCCTCGGCGTGGTGGTAGACGCTGACTTATCCGGGGTGGATCGATGGCGTCAGGTGACAGCCAAATTCGCGTCGGGAGGGATCAACTTGCCCGCCACCCCTGAGGCGGACGGAACGATTGTGGATCTTGAGACCCCCGGCCAGTTGCGCCGGGTCGGCGTGTGGATGATGCCCGACAACGCTCAGCCTGGAGCGATTGAGGACTTCATCCAGCACTTGGTCCACCAGGACGATCCGATTTGGCCGATTGCCGGGACGAGTACCCTGGACGCTCAGGCGGCTGGCGCGCCGGTCAAGCAAGCCATTAAGGGTCAGGTTCACGCCTACTTGGCTTGGCAAGAGCCGCCCGGCTTGCCGTTTGGTTCCGCGATCAAGGCCCAGGTGTTTCGTCACAATGCGGCGCTGGCCACCCGGTTTGTCGATTGGCTTCGCCGGCTGTTTGATGGATGAACCAGCCAGGCGACTCCAACCCGATTGCCAACGGCAACCGCCCTGCCCTACCCGACCAGCTCGGGCAGAGGGCGGTAGCGGCTGGAGTCGATGAGGTAGGTGGGGCGGCCGGCGTTGTCGTTGAGGGTCACCTGGCTGGTGTCGATGCCCATGTTCTGATACAGCGTGGCGAACACCTCCTGGAAGTGGACCGGT
>JBJHDE010000502.1:0-4455 GCA_050486385.1 Planctomycetales bacterium
TCGCCCGCCGGACCCGCGGTCATCGCCCGGCTGGGCAATCCCAACACCGGCAAGAGCACGCTGTTCAATGCCCTGTGTGGCACGCGGCAGCGGGTGGGCAACTTTCCTGGATGCACGGTCGAGAAGAAGCTTGGCACGGCCTGGGTAGACACGACCCGGTTGCAAATCATCGACCTTCCGGGCACCTACAGCCTGCAACCCCGCAGTCCCGACGAGATGGTCGCCGTGGACGTGCTGTTGGGTCGCCGCAACGAGCTACGTCGGCCCGACGCCGTGGTATGCATTGCCGACGCCACCAATCTGGAACGCAATCTCTACCTCACCAGCCAAGTGCTCGAGGTCGGGCTGCCGGTCGTGTTGGCCCTCAACATGACCGACCTGGCGGCCGAGCAAGGCAAGCAGATCGACCTGGACCAATTGTCCCAGCGTCTGGGCGTGCCGGTGGTGCCCATTCAGGCCCATCGCCGTGTGGGCATCGAGCACCTGAAGCGCGCGATGGTCGAGCAACTCGCCGGCCAACCGCCCACCGCTCGCGTGCCCTTTCCGCCCGCCTTCGTCGACGAGGTCGAAGCGCTGGCCGGTCACCTGCCCGAGACGCCCCGCTACCTGGTCGAGCGGCTGTTGCTGGATACCAGCGGCTACCTGGAGGACGAACTCGCGGCCCCGCGGACGCTCGACCTGCCCGCCCACTTGACCGAAGCCCGGGCCCGGCTGCGTGCCGCCGGTGCGCCGGTGCCGGCCGTCGAGGCCGCCAGCCGCTACCGCTGGATCGGCCAGCAACTGGCCGGCGTGGTCCAATCGGCCGACACGCACCAACTCACCACCAGCGACCGCATCGATCGCGTCCTGACGCATCCACTGTGGGGATCGCTGGTGTTTGCGGGCGTGATGTTCCTGTTGTTTTTAAGCGTCTTCTCGCTGGCCGCGTGGCCCGACTATGGGCCGATGGCCCTGATCGAGCAGGGCTTCGACCTGATGAAAGACGCCATCGACGACACGTTGCCCGCAGGGCCGCTGCAAAGCCTGCTGTCGCATGGCGTGATTGAAGGCGTGGGGGCGGTGGTCGTGTTTCTGCCGCAGATTCTGATTCTGTTCTTCTTTCTGGCCATTTTGGAAGATTGCGGTTACTTGGCCCGCGCGGCTTATCTGATGGATCGCCTGTTGTGTCGGGTGGGGCTCAGCGGCAAGAGTTTCATTCCCCTGCTGAGTTCCTTTGCCTGTGCGATTCCCGGCATCATGGCCACCCGCACCATCGAGCATCGCCGCGATCGCCTGACGACCATTTTGGTGGCGCCGTTGATGAGTTGCTCGGCCCGCCTGCCGGTGTACGTGTTGCTCACCAGCGCGTTCATTCCCGGCGTTCTGTTGCAAAGCACCGTGATGTTCGGTTTGTATTTGGTGGGCATCGTGACGGCGGCCCTGGTGGCGTTTGTGTTGAAGCGCACCCTGCTGCGGGGCAGTCCGCCGCCGTTTGTCATGGAGCTGCCCAGTTACAAAATGCCGGCCGTGGGTACGGTGCTGTGGCGGATGGCCGAACGCGGCTGGGCCTTCGTGCGTCGGGCGGGGACCTTGATTCTGGCGGTGACCGTGATTGTATGGGCCTTGCTGTACTTTCCCCAAGGCGGTTACGACACCAGCACCCCCGAGGGCCAGGCCGCCCAGACCGAGCAAAGTTACCTGGGCCGCTTCGGTCACACGATCGCCCCGGTGTTTGAACCTCTGGGCTGGGACTGGCGGATCAGCACCGCCGCGTTGGCTTCGTTTCCGGCGCGCGAGGTCGTGGTCGCCGTGCTGGGAACCATCTACAGCCTGGGCGAGATCGACATCGACGAGCAGGCCTACGGGGACGAATCCGAACTCAAGCAGGCGCTCCGCTCCAGCACCTGGCCCGAGGACAGCCCCCGCGCCGGACAGCCCGTCTACACGATTCCCGTGGCGCTCTCGATCATGGTGTTTTTCGCGCTCTGCTCGCAGTGCGCCGCCACGCTGGTCACCATTCAGCGCGAGACGAAAAGCTGGTGGTGGCCCACGTTCACCTTCCTCTACATGACGGCCTTGGCCTACGGGGCCGCCCTGCTGACCTACCAGGTTGGGACCTGGCTGCTGCCGGGCTGATGCCAACTGGGTTGACATTTTTCACAAAGTTGCCCGATTTTCCCTCAAGTCGGATCCGTCCTCTGGCCGATGGCAGAGATGTGATGGACTCTTCCCAGGGAACGCCCACCGCGATCCGCCAGAGCGATGAGGCAGATGCAGGCCCATACAAAACTGTTGACCGCGGGATTGATTGTCGTTTCGGGCATCGGGACGGCGTGGTTGGTGTGTGCTCCGGCGGGACCTGCCCCGACCACGGTGGCCGACAACCCGGCCGAAGACGCCGGGTCGGCCACCAGCGGCCCAGCCCTGACCTGGAGCGACGAACGCTTCGGTCCGGTGGCCCTACCCACCGCGGTGCCCGAACCCCACGATCCCGTTCCGCCCACCGGAGCCACCGTTCGGGCCTCGGAGCCGACATCGACCTGGGGCGAGGATGACGACGAGTACGAACAACCCCGCCGGCGTTTTGCCCAGGCCGATCCCTGGAGCCGCCGCCGCGACGAGTTTGAATCCTATGTCGTCCGCCCGCAGACCCACGTGGTCCGCGACGGCGATACCCTCGAGGGCCTGGCCGAATACTACCTGGGCGATCCCGAGCGGGCGATCGACATCTTCGAAGAGAACCGGCACCTGCTGCCCAGCCCGCATCTGCTGCCGATCGGGGCCGAGCTGAGCCTCCCGCCCGGCGGACCCGCTTCGGTCAGCCCCCGCGGCGGGACCGATGGCCTGGAGCCCATCGAGCGGCCCGGCCTCTCGGGGTCGAATCTGCGATTCCACTGATCCCCGCGATCTCGTGACGCGGCGGGTGCCCTTACTTCAACAAAGCGTGTGCCACTGCTTGCTCGCAAGCAGTGCGGAATGCTGATTGATGTTGAGTAGTCGAGTCGAAGCGCAACCAATCCAGGCAACGTGAACCGTTTCCAACACGGCACACCTGCGGGATGCCTACTGATTCCTGCGCAATACCGCAACCGAAATTCGTGCCACTGGTGGCTTGTCCACCAGTGTGTGGCTCACTCGGACAGTCCCGACTAAGTGGCCGCTGTTCGCTGGTCTACGAGGACTTCAGTCGATGAAGAGCAGGCGTTGTCAAACACTGGTGGACAAGCCACCAGTGCCACGAATCATGACTCATGAAATCACTTCACGGCTAACAAACCCGGAAGCCTTTTCACGATCATGTTTTTCGACCGACAGGGCTTACCGGATCGTCTCTCATCCAGTAGTCGGTCACCGGCAAGCCTCACGGCCCGGCGGGGGCGGTGGCCGGCTTGGGGACGGGTTGGCTGGCGGCCTCGCGCTGGGCTTTCAATCGCATGGACTCGACTTCCCATTGGGTGCGGACCAGGCAGCCCGAGGCCCAATCGTGAAACGTCTGCCGATCACGATTCCAGATCAGCACCAGATAGCCCATCCCCAGGAACAACGCCGAGAGCGTCTTGTTGAAGAACCGCTCGCTGGCCTTCAGAAACGAGATCCGCCGCCCCTCGCGATCCACCACCCGCAGGCCAAACAGTCGCTTGCCGGGCGTGGCCTGCCAGGGCGAGGCCTCGCAGACCGCAAAGAACCACCAGACCAGCAAGCTGGCCCACAGCTTGGTACACAGGGCGACGTCCCAACCCAACAGGGCGCTCAGCCCGCGATCGAGTTTGAACATGCCAATCAGCAAGGCGGCTACTAACAAAGACAACAACGAGTCGATTCCGCAGGGCATCACCCGCATCCAGAACAGGGCATGACCGCTGGCAAATCGACCGGTGTCGTCGCGTGGTTCAGCGGTGCCTGGCGAGCGGCGATAAGCGGCGGTAGCCCGGGCCGCCCAGCATTCGGCCAATTCGGGCACCTGGCTGGCGGCACGATGCCGAGGCTCGCCCCATTGCCACACCGGTGTGTCGCTGGCGATCGTGCCACGCCGGGCGAGCTTTTTCAATTTGGCCAAGGTCACCGGACCACGGTCCAGCTCGTTGGCCCGATAGAACCACTCGTCCATCATTGTCGTTGGTCCTCGCCGTTATCGCCGTTTTGACCAGGATCGCCGTTCGAGCGGTTCTCGCCCGGCGGCTGGTCTTCAAGTTGCTGGGCCAAGCGGGCCTGCCGGAACGCGCGCTCCAGCCGGTCTTGTTCGGTATTCAGTTTGCGGATCAGCCGGGCGCGCTGACGGCTGACGGCCCACAGGTCAAACATTGCCAGCAGAGCCAACCACAGCGTCGCCAAGGTGGTCACGCACCAGGTTACCACATACAGCGTGGGTTGCTCGCGGGGCGGCAGAGCGATCCCCAGCCCGATGCCGCCGCCGATGACGGCCAGCATCAAACCCATTTGCATCCGTCGGCGGAGTTGTCCCACGCGGAAGGGACG
>JBJHDE010000503.1:0-4452 GCA_050486385.1 Planctomycetales bacterium
GCCCTGGACCGCCGGGACGATGCTACTGGGCGTGCTGGGCCTGGTTGGGCTGGGGCTGCCCGGCGCCGAATTGGGCCTGAGCAGCTTTTACAGTAAAGAGGCGATCCTCACGCAGGCGGCCATCTTCGCCGAGGCCAATCCCCTGCACGCCGTGCTGTATTACGTGCCGCTGTTGGGAGCCGGACTCACCGCCCTGTACGCCTTCCGCCTGTGGTACGTGGTGTTCTTGATGGAGCCGCGCGACGGCGGCGTGTACAACCATGCCCACGAAGCCCCCGGCCGCATGCGGTTGGCACTGGGTGTGTTGGCCGTGGCCACCGTGCTGGCCGCCGCAAGTGTGCCATGGGTCGGCGGGTCGGCCTGGAGCGCGATTCAAGCCAGCGACGTCGAGGCCCCACACTTCCGCGCGACGACGCTGGTTGTGAACATGCCCGACCCCACGCACGATCACGCCAAACAACAGCTTCTGGCTGAGGTCTCGGCCCTGACGGCCACCGTGGTCGGCATCCTGCTGATGACCGCCGTTTACATCTGGCGACAACTCGACCCCAGCGAACTGGCCCGCCGCTTTCATGGGCCCGTCCGCTTCTTGCGACGAGAAGGCCGCATCGAACCCGCCTGCCAGACGCTGGTCGTCCGGCCGACTCTGGCGTTGGCCACCGGCCTGCGGTGGCTGGATCGGCACCTGATCGACCCGGCCATCGACGGGCTGGCCCGGATGGTGGCTCGTATCGCCCGCGGTGAAGATCGGCTGGATCGCGCCATCGTGGATGCCACGGTCAACGGGCTGGCCTCGCGAGTGTGGTCCTCGGGCCTGCGACTGCACCGCCTGCAAACCGGGCGGCTGCGGCAGTATGTGTTGCTGATGACCGCCGCCACGGTCGTGATTTTCTTAATCGTGAACTTTATTCGGAATCTCGCGTCGGGGCCGTAAATCCTGGCACCGGTCCACAGTCCCTTTCCCTTGGCAACGGCACGTCTCGCGGACTTTCCGCACCCGCCCTCGTAGGTTGTTATGAGTTCACTCGTCTGGCTGAGCCTGTTGATCTTCAGTCCGCTGATTGGGGCGGTGGTGGTGGCGATGCTGCCGGCCAATCAGGTGACGGCCATCCGCTGGACGACGCTGGCCAGTGTGCTGGTCGCGCTGTTGCTGGCCGTGGGCCTGATGCTCTCGCCCGCCGGCAGCCAGGCTCACTTCGCCTGGCACACGGCCGAGATCCAAAGCGTGGCCCAGGCGAGTTGGATTCCCTCGTTCGAGATTGAATATCTGCTGGGGCTGGACGGACTGAATTATCCGCTGTTGATCCTTACCGCGGCGCTCACGGCGTTGGCCCTGGTCGCCAGCGGTTCCATCACCAAGGCGGTCAAGAGTTATTGCCTGTTGGTGCTGGTGCTGGCCTCGGGGATGTTGGGGGTGTTTCTGGCCCTGGACCTGATCCTGTTTTATGTGTTCTTCGAGGCCGTGCTGTTTCCCATGTACTTTCTGATCGGCCTGTGGGGCGGCGATCGCAAGGAGTACGCGGCGATCAAATTCTTTCTGTATACGCTGCTGGGCAGCGTGCTGATTCTGGTGGGCCTGCTGATTTTGTACTTCGGCAGCGATCTGACACGGCTCAGCGATGAACAGCTCGCCGGGGCACACGTGGCGCCGTCGGTCATCGAGCAGGTCCAGCACGCCCGCTCGGCCGAGCGCGGCGTGCCGACCTTCAACATGCTGGCCCTGCGGGAGCTGGCGCTGACGACCGATACGCTGGAATCGCCGCTGTTGTGGGGAAAAAGCACCGCCTGGTGGGCCTTCGTGATGCTGGCCGTGGGCCTGCTGATTAAAGTGCCCATCGTGCCGCTGCATACCTGGTTGCCCGATGCCCACGTCGAAGCGCCGACGCCGATCTCGATGCTGTTGGCCGGCGTGCTGCTCAAGCTCGGCGGCTACGGCCTGATACGCATCGCGATTCCCATTTGCCCGGGGGCCGCCTACGAGCTGGCCTGGTTGCTAGCGATCCTGGGCACGGTGAGCATCCTCTACGGAGCCCTGGCCGCCCTGGCACAAACCGATTTCAAACGCCTGGTGGCCTACAGTTCGGTCAGCCACATGGGCTTTGTCGTGTTGGGCCTGTCGGTCTGGAGCGCCAACCCGGACAACGGCTTCGATCCCCGTTATCAAGCCCTGGGCCTCAACGGGGCCATGTATCAGATGATCGCCCACGGGGTGATCTCGGCCGGTTTATTCTTTATCGTGGGCATGCTCTATGAACGGGTGGGCCATCGGCAATTGGGCCGGTTTGGCAACATTTGTGAAACGATGCCGCGGTTCAGCGTCCTGAGTTTCGTTCTGATCTTTGCCGCAATCGGACTGCCGGGACTGTGCGGCTTCGTGGGCGAGTTGTTCGTGATGCTGGCCGCCTGGAGCTTTCAACCCGTGCTGGCGGTGCTGGCCGCGCTGTCGCTGGTGCTCACGGCGGGGTACTTCTTGGGGGTGATTCAACGGGTGTACTTGGGGCCAACCTACACGGGTCCCCGACCCGAGGCCCTGACGGATGCCACGCCGCGGGAACTGTGGGTGCTGGTGCCCTTGGCATTGGCCGCGATTGTGCTGGGCATCTTTCCGGCCATCGTGCTGGTGAGTATGGAACCCAGTGTCAGCCTGCTGGCCGAACAACTTGCCGAGTGGACCGCCACGGGAGGGACGCCATGAACCACTCGTTGCGAGGTGCCCATGTCCCTTGAAACCCTGGTCGAGGCCATCGATCACGACACGCGAACTTCGCTGGCCGCCTTCGTGCCCGAGATCGTGCTGTCGCTGACAATTGTCGCCATGCTGCTGGTGCGGGTGGTGTTTGTTTCCACCCGCCGCGATGCGTTCTGGATCGCCCTGGCCGGCAGCTTGCTGGCCGCGGGCTGGTCGGTGGCCGATTGGTCGCAGGGTTCGGTCCTGGTGCCCGAGGCCCTGGGCGGCGAGATTTTTTCGGGCTTGCTGGTGTACGATCCGTTCACGCAGTTTCTGCGGATGCTGCTGTGTGGTTTCGCCGTGGCGTTTTGCATCCAGACGCGGATCACCGGCGTTCCCGATCAGGAAGACGCCGCCGATCTGTATGCCCTGGCGTTGGGCGGACTGGTGGGCATGCTGCTCATGGCCCAGGCCAACCACGTGCTGATGGTCTTTATCGGTGTGGAAATGGCCAGCGTGCCGGCTTACGTGCTGGTGGGGCTGCAAAAGGGCGAACGTCGGGCCAGCGAGGCGGCCCTCAAGTTCAGCGTGTATGGGGCGGCCGCGGCGGGGATCATGCTTTACGGGATGACCCTGCTGGTCGGGGCCCTGGGCACGGCGCACCTGCCGACCATGGCCACGCAATTGGCCATCACGCTCTCCGAGCCCGCCCTGGCCGATCGCACCGGCGTGCTGATTCTGGGAGCCGTGATGACGCTGGTGGGCCTGTCGTTCAAACTGACGGCCTTTCCCTTTCACTTCTGGTGCCCCGATGCCTTTGCCGGGGCCACGGCCGAGGTGGGCGCCTACCTGAGCATCGCCAGCAAAGCGGCGGCCATTGCCCTGTTGGTGCGGTTGACACTTCCCCTGGCCGAGATCGACGCCGCGCGACGGTTCCTGATCGACTTGCTGGGGCTGATGGCGATTACGACCATGACGTTTGGCAATCTTGCCGCCTACGGCCAGGTGAATTTCAAACGCCTGCTGGCCTATTCGACCATCGCCCATGCCGGGATGATGATGCTGCCGGTGGTGGCCGCCTTAGCGACCTCGGGCTCCACCCAGCACGATGCCCTGGCGGCCCTGAATATCTATCTGGTGGTCTACCTGCTGATGAACCTCGGGGCCTTCACCTTCGTGGCCCTGCTGCGGAATGAACTCGGCAGCGAGCGGATCGCCGACTCCGCCGGCCTGGTGCGGGTGGTGCCTGGTTTCGTGATCTGTGTGGCCGTGCTGATGTTCAGCCTGATCGGCCTGCCCCCCTGGGCCGGCTTTCTGGCCAAGCTGCACGTGTTCTGGGCCCTGGCCAGCGCCCAGCTTTGGGTGTTGCTGGTGGTGGCGGCCCTCAACACGGTGCTGAGCCTGGTCTACTACCTGCACGTCGTGAAAACGATGACCTGGAACGAACCGCCCGCCCACCGGTCGGCCAGCGAGCTAGGCCATCGGCTCAGCCTGCTGAGTTCGCCTGGCGGGGTGTTTCTGGGAGTGGTCTGCCTGCCGCTGGCGACCCTGATTGTGTTTTGGGAGCCCCTGGTCCAACTGGCCCGCCAGGCCGCCTGGTCGTAGCCCAGCGACCCCCGCGTGTGTTCGCCCATCTTGCCCCTGTTACTTGGGATGGTCCCAGCGTGGAAGCCTCGGAACGCCAGCCCCGGGCGGTTCGCCCCAAGGTCGAGCGACTCAACGACCTGTTGAGCCTGCACTACACCTCGGCCATCCGCTACGTGGCCCGAGCCGACCCCTGGACC
>JBJHDE010000504.1:0-4441 GCA_050486385.1 Planctomycetales bacterium
CTGTGGACCTGCGGTTTCTTCTCGCCCTTGAGTTCCGGCACCACCAAGGCTTCAAACACTAAGGGGCCAATCTCGACGATGTCGCCGTTGTTGAGTTCTTGCTCGGTGTCGGGCGCGAGCGCCTTGCCGTTGACCCGCGTTCCGGTGCGGCTCTTGAGGTCGCGGATGGTGATCGTGCCACCTTGATCGCGAATCAGGCAATGCCGTCGACTCACCCGATCGCTATTGGGCTGCAGATGACACTCGTCGTGCCGCCCAATCAGAAACTTCGAGCCGGGAACCCGGATCTCTTTGCCGGTATTGCGACCTTGCGTCACACGGAGGGTCAGATGCATGGGCTCTCCATCAGGTCGGGGGCAATCTGGAGTGGGCCAGGAACTCGGCTGATCCAGACGCATGTGCGTGCCGAGGGTGTCCGGAATCGGATTCCTCGATTTGTGTCCTGGCTGGATTATCGCAGGCCCTTGGGCCTGGAGCAAACCCCGAGAAGGATCCCCCTGCAAATCGCCAACGGACTGGGCTGGCCCAACCGACGAGATCGGCAATGGTCCCCCGCCACACAGCGTCGTCCCGACCGGCGAATGTCGACCTCCGTCTGACCTATTCGGGGAGCCAGCTTTCCCCTGAGCGACCGAGCCATTTTCCCGATTGCCAGCGGGTGGGGGGCTGCACCCTGACGGATAATCGAATAAACTTGCGTTGATGCTTTGGTTCAGAGTCGGGCCACGATTCCGCCCCCCGGATGCGCTGTCGAGGACGAGCAGAATGAACGATCTGCCCATTTCGCGCCGAACGCTGCTCAACCGCTGTGGCATGGGCCTGGGCTCGCTGGCCCTGGGGACGATGCTGGCCGATTTGGGCGAGGCCGCCCCGGGCACCTCGGGGCCGATGCCGCCCAAGAGCCCGCATTTTCCGGCCAAGGCCAAGCATGTGGTCCACATCTTTGCCAATGGTGGGCCCAGTCACGTCGACACGTTTGACCCCAAGCCCGAGCTGGCCAAGTGGGTGGGCACAACGCTGCCCAGCGGCAATCTCAAGACCGAGCGCCGCACCGGCGAGGCCTTTCCGTCGCCCTTCAAGTTCAAGAAGTACGGCGAGAGCGGGCTTGAGATCAGCGAGCTGTTTGAGCACACCGCCCAGCATGCCGACGACTTGGCCGTGATCCGGTCGATGCATGCCAATGTGCCCAACCATGAGCCCTCGCTCATGCTGATGAATACCGGCGAGGCCCGGCTGGTCCGTCCCAGCCTGGGAAGCTGGGTCACCTACGGGCTGGGCACCGAAAACCAGAATCTGCCGGGCTTCATCGTCATGTGCCCCGGTGGCTACCCGATTCAAGAAACGCAGAACTGGCAGAACGCCTTTTTGCCGGGAGCCTATCAGGGCACCTACATCGATACCAAGCACGAAGAACTCGACAAGCTCATCGAGCATATCCGCAACGATGCCCTACCGCGGGGCGAGCAGCGCGAGCAGCTCGACTTGCTGGAGGCCCTCAATCGCCGGCACCTGGAACAGCGGCAAAAGGAATCGGCCCTGGAAGCCCGGGTCCAATCGTTTGAGTTGGCCTACCGCATGCAACTCGACGCGGCCGAGGTGTTTGACATCTCGACCGAGCCCAAGGCGATTCTCGACATGTACGGGCCCGGGGTCCACGCCCGACAGCTCATCATCACGCGGCGGCTGATCGAAAAGGGCGTCCGCTTTGTGCAGCTTTGGCACGGCCAAAGCCAACCGTGGGACCACCACGACGACATCGAGGTCGGCCACCGCAAACTGGCCCAGCAGTGCGATCGGCCGATCGCCGCGTTTCTGACGGACTTGAAACAACGCGGGCTGTTCGACGAAACCCTGGTCGTCTGGGGCGGCGAGTTCGGGCGCACCCCGGTGGTCGAGTTGCCCACGCCCGGTGCCAATCAAGGCAAGGTCAACGGACGCGATCACAACCACTGGGGCTTCAGCATGTGGATGGCCGGTGGGGGCGTCCGCGGTGGCCAGGCCTACGGCACGACCGACGAGTTTGGTTTTCAGGCCGTCGAGGACCGCGTGCATGTCCACGATCTGCACGCCACGATGCTGCATCTGCTGGGATTCGACCACACCCAGTTGACTTATCGCTACGCCGGCCGGGACTTCCGGTTGACCGATGTTCACGGGCATGTCGTCCAGGGCCTGCTGTCCTGAGGGGACCACGGGATCGCCACTTCGGGGGACTGGGGCGAAGCCCATGGGCCCACCGCCCCCGGCGTGGGGGCAGATGCCGCGCGAACAAAACACCGCTGAGGTTGCACACACCGCCTGAGACGGTTGGTCCGGCGGGGCTTCTGGCTGGGCCTGGGCAGTTGGGCGAAACAATGTTCGCCGCGTCGGGTTATACATAAAGGAGGACCGGCGAATGATTAGCCCTGACAGCCCCCTCGGGCGAGGAGACACACTCAGCACCATGGAAACCGGAGAAATCCTGCTGCGGTGCGGTCTGCTGGACCGGGCCCAACTCGAAGCGGCCCGACAGGCCAAGTCCCAAGGCTCCCGCGCCGACCAGGTGGCGGTGGAGCTGGGCTTTGTCCGCGAGGATCAGGCCCTGCGAGCCTTGGGCAACGAGCTGGGCATCGAGTTTGTCGATTTGGCCGAGACCGACATCGACCTGGGACTCCTTCCCGGGTTTCCGCAGCGATCGATTTATCGACACGGGCTGTTTCCCATTCGCATGGACGATGGTCTGCTGTTGGTGGCCACGTCCGATCCGTTTGGATTGGAGTCGCTCGACGAGCTTTCGGCGGCCTTGGGCGTGCCGATCGAGCCGCGATTGGCCCCCCGCTCGGAGATCGCCAAGCTGATCAAGACCCACCTGGGCGTGGGTGGCGAGACGATCGACAACCTGCTGGCCGCCCGCGAGGAGCGCGACGAAGTCGAGCTGCTTGAGGAGATCGAGGCCGACGGCTCGGAGCTTTCGCAGCAGGCCCAAGAGGCCTCGGTGGTGCGGCTGGTCAACGAGATTCTGCTGGAAGCCGTCGACTCGCGAGCCAGCGACGTCCACATTGAAAGCTACGAGACGGGCCTGCGGATCCGCTACCGGATTGACGGGTTGTTGCAGCCCCAGCCGGTGCGTGGCGAGATCAGCCGCTTTCAAGCCGCGATCATCAGCCGTTTGAAGATCATGGCCCGATTGAACATCGCCGAGAAGCGGCTGCCGCAGGACGGACGGATCAAGCTCAAGGTGCATGGCCGCGAGATCGACGTCCGCGTGAGTGTGATCCCCATGATCCATGGCGAAGGCATCGTCATGCGTATCCTGGACAAAGGCCGCATGGAGTTTTCGCTCCGCAAGTTGGGCATGGAACCCGAGACCTACCGGCGATTTGGCGAGCTGATCCGCCTGCCGCACGGCATCGTGCTGGTCACCGGCCCCACGGGAAGCGGCAAGAGCACCACGCTGTACAGTTCGCTCCTGGAGATTCGCGACGATCACACCAAGATCATCACCACCGAAGACCCCGTCGAGTACCAGCTCGAAGGCATCAACCAGATTCAGGTCCACCCCAAGATCGGCCTGACCTTCGCGGCCAGTCTTCGTAGTATCCTGCGGCATGACCCCGACGTGGTGCTGGTCGGCGAAATCCGCGACTTCGAGACCGCCGAAAACGCCATCCAAGCCTCGTTGACCGGCCACATGGTGTTCAGCACCCTGCACACCAACGATGCCTCGGGCGCCTACACCCGGATGGTCGATATGGGGGTCGAGCCGTTTCTGGTGGCCAGCACCGTCGAAGGCGTAATGGCCCAGCGGCTGGTGCGGTGCCTGTGCCCGCATTGCAAACAACCGGTGATGCCCAGCCGCGATGAGCTGCCGCCGGATTTTCCCTACGAGCTGTGGCGGGCGACCGAGATGCCGCTGTACGAGGCCAATGGCTGCCGCGAGTGCCGGGGCCTGGGCTATGCGGGTCGGCTGGGCCTTTACGAATTGATGGTCACCACCGAAGAGGTCCGCAGCCTGGCCCACGATCGAGCCAGCAGTTGGAAGATCAAACAAGCGGCCATGCGCGACGGGATGAAAACACTTCGGCAGGACGGCTGGACCAAGGTCCTGGCCGGAACGACCAGCGTCGACGAGATCCTGCGGGTCCCGCTCGCGCAGCTGCTCGACCGTGGCCGGTGGCGCCACACCCCGCTGACCTCGCGTGGGTCCGCCTGGGCCTGGCAGCTCGATGACGACCTGCTGTGGGGCGCGACCGCCGTCGTGATGTCGACCCTGCTCAACGTGTGCATCCCGGACTGGCACGGTGGGACGCGACCGCACGAGCTGGGCGAGGACCGGGCCGCCCGCCCGTGGGAGACCGCGCCGTCGTGGCAGCGGCGCTCCCGGCTCGATGGCGACCTCCCGGCGCTCGACCAGGCCACGGTGACGCACGTCACCCGCGACCAGTTCGCCGCCGTGCGCAGG
>JBJHDE010000505.1:0-4426 GCA_050486385.1 Planctomycetales bacterium
GCAATGCACCGCGCGATGATCGCCGCCGGAGTCAACCCGCAGCAGGTTGTCAGTGGCCGGGCCGTCACCGCCGATCACCAGCAGTCGGCTGTCGAAACCGTTTCGGCTCGCGGGCGTGTCGTGGGGGCCGATGTCCACCGGAACCTGCTGTTCCTGCAATTCGAGGCACCGCTTCCCCCATCGGCTGCGGGGCAAGCCATCGAACTCTACCATCGCAACGGCTCGCGATGGGAGCTGGCCGGCCACGTTCATGTGGTCGAGATTCTGCCGAACGGTCAGTTCTCGGCGGTTCCCGGCAATGGCCTGCAAGCCGCCGATGTGCAGCGTCAGGCCGAAGTCTTTGTCGAGTGCCCAGTCCACGGTCCCTCGATTCAGCCGGCCTCCAGCACAACGAGCCGTCCCGGGTCGAAGTGCAATTGCTGCCGCTGAATTCCACCCGGCTGCGTCGAGCCCGACCGATCTCGATCCAAGCTGGCAAACCCTCGTTGTGGGACGAGTGGCCTCTCCACCCATCGGCACTATCGCCAGCCATGGCGTCGGACGGCGACCTCATTCCAAGACGTATCCCTCCGATGAGCCCTTCAAGGGGACATTTCTCATGGCGCCGCGAGGGGGACATTTCTAATGGTTGCTAACAGCAATTTCCGCAGCCCACGTTGCTGGTCGCCGGGTGTTGCCGTAATCTAAAAGGGATGGGCTCTGAGCCAATCGGGGAGCATCGGCTTCCGACTCGGATCTCGAATTCCCCATCCTTTCAGGTGCCCCATGCCCCGCGGTTCGCTGTGGATGAGTGGCCTGGTCTGCCTGGCGCTGGTCGCCGGAGCCCAAGCCCAGGACGAACCCGCCTCGAAATTGCCAGACGATCTGTCCAAGGACTTGGCCGAGGCCGTGAGCCTGCTCGAGTCCAAGGAGTACGGCAAGATGCTCAATCGGTTTGTCGTGCCCGAGCAGCGGCAGCAGATGATCAACCGGGGTGAGTGGGACGGCTTGATCGCCGGATTCGATGAGCGGGCCCCTAAGGTGCTGTCTGGGCTGAAGCATGCCCAGAAGACGCCGGACGTCCAAGTGGGCGATACCTCGGTGGAGTTCAAAATGCCCGCGGACTTTGAAGGTCCGGGTCACTTAACCATGTTGAAGATCGATGGTCGCTGGTACATCAAAAACTGAGCCCACCATCCTGCTGCCGCGGTTCACGATCCGCCTGCTGCTGTGGGCCATGCTGGCCGCCTCGGGGGTGTTTTTCGTGGGCTATTTGGCGGTCCGGGGTTATGGGGTGGCCACCGGAGTGTTTGCGACCTTTGTCGCGGCCGGGGCCTTGCTGCCGGTGCTGTCGATAGTGTTTCTGCCGGCGTGGCTGGTGCTGTGGCTGCGCCCCACGCCCGAATCGCAAGGGGCTGAATTTGAAGGCTCGTCGTTGCCCAATGCTGAGACCTCGGACTGACGCCATCCCTGGCCGCTCGGGCGGGCTGGGGCTGTTGGTCGTGTTGCTGCTGGTTGCCCCCGCGTCGGTGGTCGCTCAGGACGACCTATCGCTGCTGGGGGCCGTATCGGGCTTCTCGGGCGAAGAATATCCCGTGCGGACGCCCGATTGGTTGATCGAGTGCGACAGCCGTTGGTTCGACAGCCGCGGTTACCGTCGGGTCCGGGTGACCGTGACGCCCCGCAAGCCGCTGCCGGGACGGCGGCGGTTGTCGATTGAGTACCTGACACGCCACCGCGACCGCGAGACCCTGCGGACGGTGGCCACGCTGGAATTGCCGGCTGGCAACCAGCCCCAAAGCGTTGAACTGCTGGTGCCGCAGCTTGGGGTGGTCTCGCGGCAAGAGAACGAATTGATCGTCCGCGACGAATCGGGCGGCGAGATCAGTCGCACCCGCGAGCAACCGGCCGCGCGCGAATCGCGACGGCGTCACGAACATTCGCTCGAGGAGCAACTTGTCCGCAGCGAAGAGCTGCCCGTGGTGTTGATTGTCGGCGATCAGGCCGACACCCGGATGATGCTGTGGGCCTTGGCGCACTTCCGCGCCGGCGGACCGGTGATCGAATCGATTGTCCGGGCGGCCCAGCACGGCGGCATTATCAACACGGTTGACGAGATTGGCCCCGTCGACTTTGTGCCCGCGTTGCCCGGCACCTCATCGGTTGCGCTTGGCCAACTGCCCGACGATTGGCTAGGCTACGCGGCCATCGACATGGTGGTGCTTCCGCTGGCCGACGCGGTCGAGCTGGCGGCCGATCATCCCACACGTTGGGAAGCCCTGATGCAGTGGACCGCCGCGGGCGGCAATCTGTTGCTTTTCGGGCTGGGCGGGTTAGAGCCCCAGGTGCTTCATACCCTGGACTGGGACCGCTTGGTTCAGGTCGATTCTTTGCTGGGCCAGCCCGACGCCCAAGCCGATGGCACCGCCTGGTTGCAACCCGATCCCTTGCCCATTCTGCATGAAGCCACCATGGCCGCCATCCGTCTGGATGACGAAGGCGAGACTCTCCGGCAGCGGGCGGTGATGCTGGATAGTATCGAGGCCTACCAGTCGGCCACGGGTCGGCGTCTGACCGATGAGCAGTTCGAGCATCTCACCGCCATCGAAACCAGTCGCCGGCTGCAGTACCGTCCGCCGCAGGCCACCCTGCACTTTCGCTGGCGGAATTTTCTGTTGGGGCGTGTCGTCGTGGTGGCCGAACCCCAGGTGTTTCCCGGCTCGGCGCTGGACTGGTTCTGGATGTATGAAACCGCCTTGTCCGATCGCCTGCTGTGGCGCGAGCGGGTGGCGGTCAGCAATCAGCGCGAGAACGCCCAGTTCTACGATATGCTGGTCCGCGGGGCGGGACTGGCCCCGGTGACTGCCTTTCGCGTGTTGATTACGCTGTTTGTGCTAACCGTGGGACCGCTGGTTTTCCTTTGGCTGTGGCGGGTGCAGAAGCTGCATTTGATGATTTTGCTTGTGCCGGCGGTTTCGCTGCTGATGACACTCGCCCTGGCGGCTTATGCATTGCTGGCCGATGGCCTGGGCACACGCATCCGTGTGCGGACCATCACCGTGCTCGATCAGGATCTGGGACGCGAAGCGCGATGGAGTCGGCTGAGCTATTACGCGGGGCTGGCTCCCGCTGATGGGCTGACGTTCTCGGATCAAACCGTTGTGCTGCCGCTGGTGCCCAATCCCAACACGCCCGCTCCCAGTCCCGAAAAGCTTGTAGTTCGTCGCGATGGCCAACAGCGGTTGGCAAGCGGTTGGCTCGGGGCACGGCGTCCCACGCAGTTTGTGCTTTGGGAGAGCCAACCCACGCGACGGCGACTCGAAGTCCGCACCGAAGCCTCAACGGGGCCGCTGCCCAACTACCTGGTCCGCAACCGCTTGGGCGGCGAAATCGAGCAACTGCTGTTGCGGGCCGAGGATGGCCGATTGTTCTGGCACGAGTCGCTGGATCCCGGCAAGACCGTCAAACTGGCCGAGGCCGAGACCCAGCGGCTGTTGGAAGTGTGGTGGATGGCGTTTGAAGAAAACGAACCACGATTGCCCGAGGGACTGCAAGGCGGGCCCTCGACGCGGTTGTTCACGCGTTCGTATAGCAGCTTGAATTACAGTCGGCGGAGCCAATCGTTGGTGGTCAACCTCTCGGGCAATCTCATGGAGACCGAACTCAACTCCGCCAAGCTGGCCACGCTAGGGGATCGCTACCTGCCGCCGGGACGCTACCTGGCCGTTGTCCGCGATCCCGACTACCAGACGACCGGCATTGCCGAGTTTCCGCCCGAAGAGGCCTTTCATGTGATCTCGGGCAATTGGTAGCCTTCGCTCAGCAGCCGCGTTTTCAGCAGCAGCACGCAACTGGGGCCGTGGGTGATACGGCCATCAAACACCGCGCGGATCGCCTCGTCGAAATCGAGCACCACGGTCTCGATGATCTCGGTGCCATCGCGGGCGGTTTGAGTGAACTCCAACCCTTGGGCCAAAAACAGCCAGGCCGGCGAGGTCACGATGCTGGTCATCGGATCGAGTGAGCCCAGCGGAGTCCACCGCTTGGCGACAATGCCCAGCTCTTCGGCCAATTCCCGCTCGGCACAGCAGCGGGGCAATTCGCCAGGCTCCAGCCCCCCGCTGACGACCTCCAACGTGTGACGGCCCACGGCATAATGAAACTCGCGCGTCAGATACACCCGTCGGTCGTCATCCATGGCCAAGACCGAAACCCCCGCCTTGACGTCGACCAGCGCGTGCGTGCCATCGGCACCATCGGGTCGGACAACCTCGTCGCGCCTGACGCGGACCCACGGATCGGCATAGACCTCGCGTGACGCCCGAATCGTCCATGGTCCATATTGCGTCATGCCTGGTTCACACCTCCGAGGGTCGGCCAAGTGCATCGAATCCGTCGAGCGGCGATTCTAGCGGCTGCCATCGCCGGCGTCATGAGGATGGGTGGG
>JBJHDE010000506.1:0-4424 GCA_050486385.1 Planctomycetales bacterium
GGTCTGGCCGGAAACGACTCCGGCGTTGCGGGTTTGGCACAGGGAGGAGGCCGTTACGGCCTGTGGCATGATGCGGTCCGAGCTGACAGGTTCCGAGGAGCTTCGCGAGAGCTTGGCAACTCAGCGGCGAGTGTCGACCCCGTCGACTCATCCCCATGGGACCAGCAAGGGCCCCGAGTCGCTGTCGGCCGCCGCCCGACGGGCGACCGTGCGGACCCGCGACTGGATGCTGGACGAGCAGCACGCCGAGGGCTATTGGGTCGGCGAGTTGCAAGGCGACACGATCCTCGAAAGCGAATACATCCTGCTGTTGACCTTTTTGGGCGAAGAAGACAGCCCCAAGGCCCGGCAGGCCGCCGACTACATCCTGCAACAGCAGCAGGAGCACGGCGGGTGGTCGCTGTACCCGGGCGGACCGCTGGAGATCAGCGTTTCGGTCAAGGCCTACTGGGCGCTCAAGGTCACCGGGCACGATCCCAGCACACCGGCCATGCAGCGGGCCCGCGCGGCGATTCTGCAAAACGGCGGGGCCGACGCGGTGAATACCTTCACCCGCTTCTATCTGGCGCTGTTGGGCCAGCTCGACTATCGCTACTGCCCGGCGGTTCCGCCGGAGTTTTTGTTGTTGCCCAAGTGGTTTCCGCTCAATTCGACGCGGGTCAGTGCCTGGTCGCGGACGATGATCGTGCCGCTGAGCATCATGTGGGCCACCAAGCCGGTTCGCCATCTGCCCGAGGCCCTGGGCATTCAGGAGCTGTACCTCAAGCCGCCGCACGCCTGGAAGTGGCCAAGCTGCCCGGGGCTCACCAGCCGGGGACCGTTCACCTGGCGGCGGTTTTTCTTGGGCGTCGATCGGCTGATCAAGGGTTGCGAGCGCTTCGGCCTGATGCGGTTTCGCCGCCGGGCGGTGGCCGCGTGCGAACGCTGGATGCTGGAGCGGTTTGAACACAGCGAGGGACTGGGCGCGATCTTCCCGCCGATGGTCTGGTCGGTCATCGCGCTCAAGGCCCTGGGCTATGCCGATGACGATCCGCAACTGGTGCGTTGCCGGCAAGTCGTCGAGGACCTGGCCATCGACGAGCGAGGCACCCGCCGCTTGCAGCCGTGCAAAAGTCCGGTGTGGGATACCGCCATCAGCCTGGTCAGCCTGGCCGAAAGCGGCGTGGCGGCCGATGACCCGCGGATCGAGCAGGCCCAGCGTTGGCTGTTGGACAAGCAGACCACCCGCCGCGGCGATTGGGCCGATGTCGTGGAGGCCGAGCCCGGGGGCTGGTACTTCGAACACGACAACGAGTTTTATCCCGACGTCGATGATACGATCATGGTGCTGATGGCCCTGGGACGCCGCTTTGACGACGCCCAGCAGGTGCCCCATCTGCCGGCCTTGGATTGCGGCCAGCAGCAGGAGCCAGCCTTGCCCGAAGGCCCGGCTGACGGCGACGGCGGCCAGCGGCTCTCGGACCGCATCACGCAAGCGGGCCTGCGGGGCGAACGCTGGGTGCTGGCCTTGCAGAACCGCGACGGCGGCTGGGGGGCCTTTGATCGCGACAACGATTGCCAATGGCTGTGCCATGTGCCCTTTGCCGATCACAACGCCATGATCGACCCCAGCACGCCCGACCTGACCGGCCGGGTGCTGGAATGCCTGGGACGTCGGGGCTATCGCGAGGGCGATCCCGCCGTCGTTCGGGCGTTGAAGTACCTGGAGCGTACCCAAGAAGCCGACGGAAGCTGGTTCGGTCGCTGGGGCGTCAACTACATCTACGGCACCTGGCAGGTGCTGGTGGGCTTGCAGGCGATTGGCTTGCCGTCTGATCACCCGATGATCCGCCGTGGTGCCGCCTGGCTGCTGTCGTATCAGCAGGCCAGTGGCGGTTGGGGCGAGTCGCCGGACAGCTATGCCGATCCCCGCTTGCGGGGCCAGGGGACGCCCACGCCGTCGCAGACCGCCTGGGCCATCATGGGACTGTTGGCCGCCGACCTGGGCGACCATCCGGCCGTCGAGCGGGGAATCCGTTACCTGGCCAAAACGCAAAAGCCCGATGGCACCTGGGACGAGGACGAGTTCACCGGCACCGGGTTTCCGCAGGTGTTTTATTTGCGGTACCACCTGTATCGCATCTACTTTCCCTTGATGGCCCTGGGCCGTTGGCTGCAAGGCCACCGCCAGCACGCCCCCGAGTTGGCCGTAGTCGCCGAGTGAATCGGCTCGCCCCACCGCGGGCGTCACCGGCCTGGACTGTTTCCCCCGTTTCAACCGCCTTTGGTCTTGGAGTTCCCATGCGATTTCCTTTCGCCCTGACACGGACCATGGCTCTTTACTTGCTCGGCAAGCGGTTGCGGGGTGAGACGCGGTTTCCGATGGTGCTGATGCTCGAACCCCTGCACGCCTGCAATCTGACTTGCACCGGCTGTGGGCGGATCCGCGAGTACGCCAACACCATCAAGCAAAAGCTCTCGATCCAGGAGTGCCTGGACAGCATCGATGAATGCGGCGCCCCGATCGTCAGTCTGTGCGGTGGCGAGCCGATGATCTATCCCGGGTTGGAGGAACTGGTCGCCAAGACGCTGGCCAAGAAGAAGTTCATCTACCTGTGTACCAACGGGATGTTCATCAAGAAGAAGATCGACGGCTATCGGCCGAACAAGCGATTCTTCTTCAATATTCACTTGGACGGCCTGGAGAAGACCCACGACCTGTGCGTCGAGCGCGAAGGCGTGTTCGAGCAGGCGATCGAGGGCATCAAGATCGCCAAGCAGCGGGGCTTTCAGGTGTGTACCAACACCACGATCTACCGCGAAACCGACATGGCGGAGATCGACGCCCTGTATGCGTATCTCACCGAGTTGGGTGTGAACACCTTCATGCTGTCGCCGGCCTACGGCTACGACGCGGTTCATGCGACCAATCCCGACGGGGCGGCCGAGATCTTTTTGACCCGCGATGAGATTCACGAAAAGTTCCGTGAGGCTCAGCCGCTGATGAAGAAGTACAAGCTGGGCACCTCGCCGATTTACATGGAGTTTCTCCGCGGCGAACGCGACCTGGAATGCGCGGCCTGGGCCAACCCCACCCGCAACATTCGCGGCTGGAAGGGCCCCTGCTACCTGATCACCGATGGCCACTACGCGACCTATCGCGAACTCATGGAGCAGACCGATTGGTCGGCCCTGGGCCGTGGCAAGGACAAGCGGTGCGAGCACTGCATGGTCCACTGCGGCTTTGAGCCCGCCGCCACCCTGGGCCACAACGGCAAGAGCGGCGACATGCTCAAAATGGCCCTGTGGCAGTTGACCTGAACCCTCGTTGCGGCCACCGGCGAGGTTCACTCGTCGGTGGGGCCGCCCAGGTTCTTGTAGAGCTTGATGTTATGGGTCTCGCGGCCGCCGGCCACGATGTCGAGTCGGCCGTTGCCCGTGAAGTCGCCGACGATCAGGTCTTCGGTTGCCATCCCGCCGTCGTCAATGATGTGCTTGGTCCACTGCAAGCCGCTGTCGTCCTGGGCCTGATAGATGTACACGCCGGGCCCGCGAATCCGCCCGGTGGCCGGCTCGCTGTGGCCCACGACCAGCTCGTCGCGACCATCGCCGGTGAGGTCGGCGGCCCAGAGGCCGTGGCCGCGTCCCAAGGTGTCATCCAGCACCACCCGACGTGGCGTGCCCTCGAAGCCCCGTGGGTCCAGCACATAGACCACCACCTGGTTGCCGTGCATCGGCTCGATGGTGGCAATCAGCCTTTGGTCCTCGCCCAGCCGGGCGTCCTTGATCTCGCCGGCAAACTCGCTGTTGGCCAGCCGTTTCCGCTCGAAGTCGTCGTTGGTGCGGCGAATCCGATGCACGCCCTCCTGGCTGGCGGTGATCGTCACGGTCTGCTCGCCCTGGGTGAAGTGCCAATGGTTGTGCATGCGGTTCAGCGAGCCATCCAGCACCGTGGGCCGCCAGCGATCGGCGACTGGGTTCTCGGGGATCTCGAAGGCGGTGACCTCGACGCCGTCGCCCACGGTCTTGGTTAAAGGCGAAACGACCAACTGCTTGCGTCCCGTCCCCAGCACATCGGCAAACCGCATCCGATGCGTCCAGGGGATGGCCCCAATCATGTGGACGCTCCAAGGTTCATCCAGCGTGTCCCCACGCCGGAGCCACTGAATCGTGCCGGTATTGCGGCCCTGCAGCCAACCGGCTCCCAGGGCGAACTCGATCTGGCCATCGCCGGTGATGTCGTAGGTATCAATGCACACATTGTCCCGCTGGGTCTGATCGTCGATGATCACTCGGCGTTTCCAGTCGGGGGCCTGGTTCCACAGCACGCGGTCCTCGGTCACGGCCACGATATCCAGGCGGCCATCGCCATCCACATCGGCGGCGGTCACGGCGTACACGACCTCGCCGGCCTTGGGGTCGATGGTCCGGTGCTCGAACCTTGG
>JBJHDE010000507.1:0-4424 GCA_050486385.1 Planctomycetales bacterium
CCTTTTGTTTGGGGAGCCCCCAGCCATGCCGGCGCCGTTGAAACTTGCTATCCATGGAGCCGCCGGTCGGATGGGTCGCCGACTGGTGGCCCTGGCCGATGCCCACCCCGATCTGAACCTCACCGCCGCGATCGACTCGCCCGAGTCGCCCTATCTGGGCCAGGATGCCGGCGAGTTGGCCGGAATCGGTCGCCGCGGCGTGCCGCTGACCAGCGACATTCCCGATGGCCTGGATGTGCTGATCGACTTCTCGGTCCCCGCCGCGGCGGTCCACGCCACCGCCGTGTGCGCTGGGAAAGGCATTCCCATTGTGGTGGCCACTACGGGCCTCTCGCCCGAGGCCCGCGACCAAGTGTTGGCCTTCAGCCATCGCACGCCGCTGCTGTGGTCGCCCAACATGAGCCTGGCGGTCAACCTGACCATGAAGCTGGCCGCCCAGACCGGCCGGGTGTTGAAGAATCATCCCGGCGGCGTGGATGTCGAGATCCTCGAACGGCACCATCGCCACAAGGAAGACGCCCCCAGTGGCACGGCCCTGAAATTCGGCGAAGTCATTGCCGCCGAAATGGGCCAGTCGCGGCAGACGCACGGGCGGAGCGGTCGGCCCGGCGCCCGCGACGCCGACGAGATTGGCTATCACGCCATCCGCACCGGCGACAACCCCGGCGAGCACACCATCGTGTTTGGCATTCCCGGCGAGACGATCGAGCTGACCGTGCGGGCCACTAGCCGCGATTGTTATGCCCAGGGTGCCCTGACCGCCGCCGTCTGGTTGGCTAGCCAGGGACCGGGACTTTACTCCATGGACGATGTCCTGGGCTTCGACTGAACATCCCCGAGGCGGGAAATCGGCCACCCCAGTCCGGCGCTCCAGGTGTTGCGCATGCGAGAGCGTGCGACGCAACATCGGCCAGCACCATGCTCCGACGCCACGGCCAAGCGGCTGGGCAGCTTGACTCATGGCCAAGTGCGACGAAGGCTATCCCTGTTGGGTCTGCGGTCAGGCGGTCGAGAACATCACCGTCAGCGACCTCTACCTGCGGTATGTGCTGGGCTGGGTCGATCCCGAGACCCTGCACACGGCCCCAGATCGGCACATCCGCTGCCATCCCGAGTTGGCCCAGTTCATTGTCGATCCCAGCTTCACGCCTGTCGTGTGCGACACGGCCTGGGACAAGCGCACGCTGGACCCCGCCTTCGTCGCCGAGCGCGAGCGACTGGTCACCTTGGGGTGGCGGCGACTCAAAGAGGTGTTGCAGCAGGGACTGCCCATTCACAAGTATCCGCTGCCCGAGATTCTGGACCGCTTGGAACGTCAGGCGAATCCCCTGCCGGGACCCGACGCGACATGAGCCCGCCCCCAGGCGGAGGACCACGGCATGGCATGGACCCCCATCCAACGACTGCGACTGCGGCAGACGCTGTGGCTGTTGGTCTATCTGGGCCTGGTGCTGACACCGCTGGTGGTGCTGATTCTGATGCCCACGCCCGCCAAGCGCGGCCTGGGGTGGGACGTGGGCATCGGCCTGGGCTTTGCCGGGCTGGTGATGATGGGCATGCAATTTCTGCTGACCGCCCGCTTCCGCCTGGCGACCGCGCCGTTTGGGCTGGATGCCATTTATTACCTGCACCGCTACCTGGCCTATGGGCTGCTGCTGGTGTTGATCGCTCATCCGGTGATCCTGGTCACGGTTCATCCCCGTTTGCTTTATGATTTTAACCCCATCACGGCTCCCTGGGCGGTCACCGCGGGCGTGGCTTCGCTGGCGGTGCTGTTGGTGCTGGTTGTTGCCTCGGCCTTCCGCAAACAACTGGGCCTGAGTTATGAACTCTGGCGCTATTCTCACTGGGGCCTGGCGCTGGTGGCCGTGGGTCTGGCCTTGGGTCACATGCTGGCGATTGGCTATTACAGCGGTCCGGCGTGGACCCGCGGGCTGTGGATCCTCATCGGCTTGTCGCTGGTGGCCGCGGTGGTTGAGGTACGGATCCTGCGGCCCTGGCGACTGCTGGCACGACCCTATCGCGTGCAAGCCGTCCGCGGCGAGCCGGGCGAAGTGTGGACCCTGATCCTCGAACCCGACGGCCACGACGGCTTCCGGTACAAGCCCGGCCAGTTCGCCTGGCTGGTGCTGGGGCATTCGCCCTTCGCCCTCCGCGAGCATCCGTTTTCCATCGCCTCGACCTGGCGGCCCGGCGGGCGGATTGAGTTTGCCATCAAACAACGGGGCGACTTTACGCAAAGCCTGGCCTCCGTCCAGCCCGGGCAACGGGCCTACGTGGATGGTCCCTACGGGGCCTTCACGATCGATCACCATCCGCATGCATGCGGCTACGTGTTCGTGGCCGGCGGCATCGGTCTGGCCCCCATGCTGAGCATGTTGCGGGCGTTGGCCGATCGGGGCGACACCCGCCGCCACGTGCTGTTCTTAGCCCAGGGCCAGTGGGATCGCATTCCGTACCGTGAAGAAATTGAACAACTTGCCGAGACGCTCCGGCTCAAGCTGGTCGTGATTCTTGAACAACCGCCCAAGGGCTGGACCGGCGAGACCGGCTGGATCGACCGCGGGTTGCTGGACCGGCACCTTCCCGACGAGCGGGCGGAGTACGAATACTTCATCTGCGGTCCCGTGCCAATGATTCGCACCATCGAGCGCTCGCTGATCGACCTCAAGATTCCCTCGTCCCGGCTGCATACCGAACTGTTTGACCTGGTGTGAACCGCCCCGTGTCGGTCGCCCCCCGCCGCCTCGGGAGCGAGCATCGAGTGTTGTTGAAAGTTGAATTCCCTCGTCGGGTCTGGTCTAATCGAGCGTGCTAGCAAATGCCCGCGAGGTCTCGGCCACTTGCATACGGGCCAGGGTGCCCAACGGGCCGATTCGAGCGGATTCCTGATCTCGGCAAGAGTTTGGGAACATCGTTTGTGGTACTGGTGGCTTGTCCACCAGTGTTTGATCACGCCAGCCATTCCGTGCGACTTTGGCGATGTTCGAGGACTTTCGCGGGAAGTGGTAGAATCAACTCACGTTGCCTGGCATGGTTGCCCATCGACTCGACTGCTCAACATCGATCCGCGGATCGCACGGCTTGCCAGCAAGCAGTGGCACACTTGATGATGAAGCAAGGCCACCCGTGCGGTTCCAGTTCACGCCGGAAAATGGATCCACGATGCGAACATCGTTTGCCACACTTTGGATCCGCTCGTTGAGCAGGTCTGACCTGCATGCGCTCATCGATGAAGTCAAACGTGGGGATGCTGATGCGACGGATCAGGCGGTCGAATTCGTGATCGCCGAGAGCTTTGGAATGTGGCATAATCGGGCACGTGCAAAACTGTGTCGGTACTTCAAGAACCATCCTCCGTCGCCGACCGAACGCAAGCGACTCGTTGACGCCATCGTTAGCCGCCTGATCGAAGGGCGTTTCTTCGAACAGTTCAAAGACCAGCTTTCCATGGCGATTCGGTTTGCTCCTGAGCGAATGGCCAAGGCGGCAGACATTGCATCTCAGTCTGATCGCGCCTACATTCGTCGGTACGCGAATTGGGTACGTCACATCCTCAATTCGTCGCCAGAAAGACCGGCGGGCGGGTAACCATCGGCAATCATATCTTCCAAGTCACAGGGGCAATGCCATGGTAGCTCAACAGTCTCTCTCGGTCAGCGATACTGTCCGCTTCACCCTGGGCACCACTCCGATGCGCGGGGTGATCATTGACGATCGGGGACCAATCGCCAGCCAGGGCCTTCGCATTTATCGAATTCGTGTTCCCAATGCACCGTACGACGACCAAGTCTTTGAGATGCCGGAAGACGAACTGAGCCCCGACTCGCATCGGGATCTTCCGATCACGACTGACGCAATCGTCAACTACCTGCAACATGGAGGGCTCCTGCGGATTCTGCGCTCGAATTTGTCGGGTGGGAGGAGTCAACCTCGCGTGTGGCTGTCTCGTGATACTCTTGGCAACGTTGTTCACACGTTTCTCGAAGGGCCTGGCCATATTGGCGGTGCCACTGTGCCGTTCTACGCTCTGCACAACGATCGCATCCTTACGCCGAAACTGGATGAGGTCACGGAATTCCTGAAGACCTTCGGTCTGTCACAGGAAGATGCAAAGCGCGTGACAAAAACGGTTGGTACCGCTCCATAGCCAGCCGATGCTGGCGGGCCCTGTGGTTTGCGGAAGTCCGATCCTGAGCTTCTGCTTAGTAGACAAACTCCATCGTGCTCATCCGTCAACATCCACCATCAATCTTTAGCCCGAGTCATCCCAGGTCCACGCCGCTCCTTTCACCCAAATCCCTCGAAGTGCCATGCGTGAAACCAAAGCGATGCTGGCTGCGGCGATGACGGGCTGGTTGATTGTCGGCGGGGTGATTGTGTTTGCCACGATCCGCTATCTGGGCCTGGAGCCTGGCGACGCG
>JBJHDE010000508.1:0-4405 GCA_050486385.1 Planctomycetales bacterium
GAACACGGTCGTCAGGCTCGACCACACCAAGAGCGGCGTGCTCTCCAGCGGCGGGGCGCCCTGGCCCTCGCGGGGCGAGGACTGCAAGCTGGGCAACCCTTGTCCCAACCGCACGGCCATCACCGTCTGGCGGGCCCAGGTCTCCAGGTCCGGGGGCAGGCCCAACGGCTCGGTCAGCCCCCGAGCCGCATCGCTGTCGCGGTACAAACCCCGAAATCCCAGCACCACACACACGTAATACACTTCCAAGGCGTCGCGGTTGGGCAGGGCCGAGGCCTCCTGCGCTCGCGTGTAAAACACCTCGTTGCAGACGCGGGTGTTGAACAGCTCGACTTCCAGGGTGTTGTTGGTCCACCAATCCGAACCGTCCCAGGGGGCCTCGACCAGGACTTCGTCGATCCAACTTACCAGGGCGTATTTGGCCAGCTCCCATTGGTCGCTGGCCCCCAGCAGGGCCCCGGCCTGATCGATGGCCGCCTTAATCTTGATCCGCTCGTCCAGCACGTTGGGCCGGCGTCGCTGGGCGATCCGCTCGATGAGGTCGAGCACCGTCAGAAAGACGGGATCAACGGCTCGGTAGAACTGCGGCGTCACGGAGTGTCTCAGCAGGTTGGAGGCGGCACCAAAGAACGCACAACGTCTGACTCATTCCCGTTGTTCCATCCCGGCGAACGTCGGCACCCGGCAGTTCTCAACGACCCGGTGGGTCACCGCAACCCCTTGGGGAACCATGGGAGCCCACCGCAGGCCAATTCATCCCTCGCTGGGCGGGGTGGCGTAGAGGTCGCCCGACCCGAGTGGTGTTTTAGCTTACTTCCGCACTAAGCGGTGGGAAGCGGCCTTCCCGAAAAACCTGCCCCAGGGCCGATGATTCCGTTGGTCCGCGACCCCCAGGCCCCGAATTGGCCAGTGCGGGGCCTTGGTCCCGGCGGGGCCGACCGATGGTACTCGACCGGTGGGCCCGAGAGAATGGCCAGCCTCTGGGGCCAGCTTGTTGATTCGCGGGTCGAAACGTAGAATTGTCCCACGTTGGTGACCCCGGGCCCTTGGGTGTTGTGTTGCGAAAGGGGATCGGCCTCCTGTGGGCAAACCGCCCGGCAAGCCCCACCAACGCTGTGTTCGCTCTTCCGTCATCTCGGCGTCCAGGACGATGCCCCGCAAGATCATCATCGATACCGACCCCGGCATCAGCGACGCCGTGGCCCTGACCATGGCCCTGTTCGATCCCCGGCTCGAGGTCGTGGCCATCACCGCGGCGGCCGGCTACGTTCCGCCGCTGCAAGCCACCCGCAACGCCCAGGCCGTGGTCGATCAGCTCGACCCGCCAAGGCTGCCGCGGGTGGGAGCCGCCAACGAAGCCGAGACCGGCCTGGTCATCGAACCGTCAAGCTTCTGCGGCGAGGATGGCCTGGGCGGAGCCAACTTCGTGGTGGCCGAACTGCACAACGTCCATACCTCGGACAAGCTGATCTTCGACACGGTCCGCTCCGCGCCGGGCGAGATCGCCCTGTTGTGCCTGGCGCCAATGACCAACTTGGCACTGGCCTTGGACCGCGATCCCGATTGGGCCGGCCTGGTCGATCAGCTCATTATCCTGGGCGGCGCCGTCACCCACCCGGGCAACGCCACCAGTGTGGCCGAGTTCAACGTCTACGCCGATCCACCCGCGGCCCGGCGGGCGCTGACCTCGCGGACCACCAAGACGTTGGTTCCGTTGGACGTGAGCGAACGCCTGGTGTTTGACTACGACTTGCTCGATCTGCTGCCCAGCGAATCCACCCGGGCCGGCCGGCTGTTGCGGAAGATTCTGCCGTACTCGTACCGTGCCCATCGCCAGCATCTGGGGGTCGAGGGCATCTACCTGCACGAGGCCATCGGCCTGATTGCCCTGCTGGAGCCCGAACTGTTCACCTGGGCCGATCTGTCCTGCGATGTCGAGATCGCCGGCGAACTCACCGTGGGCATGACCGTCTTCGATCGTCGCGCCCGGACCCGCGCTCGCGACAATATGACCGTTGCCGTCGATTGCGACGAGCCGGCCGTTCGCGCCCGCATTCTCGATCTCCTCCAGGCGGCTGGTCGGGCCTCGGCGGACTGAAGCCCAGTGGGCCCTACTCCGACCGAGGCGTCCGTCGTTGGTCGTGCCAACGCACAATCCAACGCACGACAAAACCCCCAGCGATGAGTCCCAGCCCCGAGATCCAGATCACGGGCTCCACGAAGAAGGCCACCGTCAGGCAGGCGGCCAGGCCGACCCAGGCCACCGATGCCGGGTAGCGGCGTTGGGCGCGGGGCAGACGCAGGGCGGCCAGATTCGTGATCGAATAGTACACCAGCACCGTGAACGCGCTGAGCGACCAGGTGACTTTGACGTCGCCCAACAGCACCAGGCCGGCGGTGCCCAGGCCCACCACCCACACCGCCCGGGCTGGCTGCCGGTCGCCGGAGATGTGAGCCAGGCCCCGCGGCAGATCGCCACGGCGGCTCATGGCCAGCACCATCCGCGACAGGCCAAGAATCAGGTTGAGCAGCACCCCCAGCAAGGCGGTCACCGCGCCGCAGGCAATGAGAAAGGCCCACCAGCCAGCCGTCGCCCAGTCCAGCGACAGCACAATCGTGGCCAGCGGGGCCTGGGCCAATTGCGCCGATTCGGCCCAGGCTTCGGCCGAGGTCAGACTCAATGCCGCCACCACGACCAGGGCGTACAGGCCCGCCGCAATGATCAAAGTGGTGAGAATCGCCCGGGGAATCGTCACCTCGGGGTCGCGGACTTCTTCGCCCAAGGTGGCGATCCGGGCGTAGCCGGCAAACGCCACGAAAATCAAGGCCGTGGCCTCCAGCAGGCCAAACGTCCAGGGACTGGTGCGGGGCTCGGGGTCGGTCAAGACCTGCTCGGTCGAGGCCACCAACCCCAAGCCGCAGAACACGGCCAGCGACAGCAGTGTCCCGGCGACCAGCACCGCATTGATGAGCGCCGTCCGCTTGACGCCCGATCGGACCAGCACGGTGAGTCCCACGACCACGACAACGGCGCTCAGCACCGGGGGCCGGCCGGCGGTCCAGGCAGCGGGTGCCGCCAGGGCCAGATAGCCGGCCAGTCCCAGCGCCGCGGTGGCAGCGCTGGCCGACTTCGAGCACAGAAACATCCAGCCGGCCACAAAGCCCACGCTGGGCGACAGCAGGCGGGTGCCAAACTCGTAGGTGCCGCCGCTACTGGGATAAACGGCGGCAAGCTGGGCGGCGCTCATTCCGCTGCACCCGGCCAGACCCGCGGCCAACACCACCGCCAGCAGGGTCCAGTTGCCAGCCAGATCGGCCGCCAGGCCCAGGCTCACAAAGACGCCGGTTCCCAGAATACTGCCCAGGCCCAACAGCACCGCGTCACGGAACCCCAGCAACCGTGCAAGTTGGGTGTCGTCAGTCGCGGGGCTCATCAACCACAATCAGGGCAGGGCAGGGGAGTCGCGACGCCGCGGGCGACGCGGGGCGAACCCCGTCGCCACAACGACGCACTCTATACAGTCGGCGTGTCGGCCGATTAGAACAACGGGGTCGAGCCGATCCCATCCCCCCAGCCGAGATTGTCCGCGTGATCGAAACCGTAGCCGTCGTCGGAGCGACCGGAGCCGTCGGACGCATCATCCTCGAACTGCTCGCCGCGCGCAACTTCCCGCTCAAGCGGCTCAAACCGCTGGCCAGCGGGCGTTCGGCCGGCACGACGATTCGCTTTCGCGGCGAGACGATCACCATCGAGGAAATGACCCCCGAAGCGTTTGCCGGAGTCGACCTGGCCATCGGCAGCACGCCCGACGAGGTCGCCGCCGAGTTTGCCCCCTGGGCGGTGGAGCGCGGAGCCGTGGTCATCGACGAAAGCGGCTACTGGCGGATGAACCCCGAGGTGCCGTTGGTGGTGCCCGAGGTCAATCCGCAAGCGATCCGCGACCACAAGGGCATCATCGCCAGCCCGAATTGCTCGACCACCCAGATGGTGGTGGCGATGAAGCCCCTGCACGACGCCGCGCGGATCCGTCGGGTGGTGGTCAGCACCTATCAGGCCACCAGTGGGGCCGGGCTTGCGGGCAACCGCGACCTCGAGGCCGGCTCGGCGGCGGCCCTGGCGGGCGAGAGGTATGATTATCGGACGTTCGCTCATCCGATCGCCTTCAACCTCATCCCCCAGATCGGCTCATCCAAGTACGAGGGCTACACCTCGGAAGAGATGAAGATGGTCCACGAGACCCGCAAAATCTTTGGCGACGACTCCATTGAGGTCTGTCCCACCTGCGTGCGGGTGCCGGTGGCCGATTGCCATAGCGAGTCGATTCTGGTCGAGACCGAACGCCCGATCTCGCCCGAGGAGGCTCGCGAGCTGTTCGAGCGGTTGGTCGGGCACGCCAACCACGTC
>JBJHDE010000509.1:0-4014 GCA_050486385.1 Planctomycetales bacterium
GTTTCTCTGGTGCAAGATGGGCTATGGCGCGCTCCTCTTCGCCACCGCGCTCACGCATGATTCCAGGTCCGATTCGCTGGCCCGCGAGGCCCTGCTGACCAGCCTCCGCAACGCCGCGACCGAGGTGCCGCTGATCGAAAGCGACCTGCATATCAACGCCCCGGAATTCGCGGCCTTGCTGGCGCAGACGCTGCTGGCCCTGATGGATGGTCGGCCTGTGCCCCCAGAATCTGTGGCCAATCCACTACCTGAGGCATAACACCCCCTCCCGAAGACAGGGTTCTGAGCGAAAGTTTGGGGGAAAATCCTCAAAATTCTTTCTGAAACCACCAGCCGGCTTTTTGTATAATTGGGATGGAAAATCGTCGTTGGGCAGATTCCGCGCCCACGACCCATTCACAACTGGGGTGGCTCATCACGCCACCGATATTTCTGGTTCTCTGAGTCACGTTCCAATCTTGTCGGTCAGTCCGCCGCACGCTCCGTGGCGGGCATCTGGTGATTGCGAGAACGCAGATCCAACCGCGGGCACGCGCGAATTTGGGGATCGCCCAGACGGTGCGGTTCCTGGCGTGAGCCTCGGGTGGGGTGCGTCTTGGAAATCTCCTCTTGATGGTGAATCCTATGGCGTTGCGATCCGTGGACCCCGAGCGTGGTGAGGTCATCCTCCACAAGCGAACCGGCGAACCGTTGGCCGAGCTTCGTTTCAATGATCGGGGCTTCGTGGTCCTGGCGGGAGCCGATCTCCGTGAGGCGGCCCTGAGCGGCACCGACCTGGGCGGGGCCATTCTTTCCCGCGCCCAGCTCTCGAAAGCGGCGCTGCGCGGCGCCGGCCTGCGGCAGACTCACCTGGTCGAGGCCGCGCTCGATTCCGCCGACCTGGCCGAAGCCGATCTCTCTCAGGCCGACCTGCGTTGGGCCAATCTCCAGGGAGCAAATCTGCGGGGGGCAACACTGACCGGCGCGCTGCTGGCCGGCGCCGACCTGCGAGGAGCCGACCTGACCGACGCGGTGGTCGAGGATTCGGGACTGCTCGAGATCGAGTGGGACGAGACCACCATCTGGCCCCACGGCAAGGCCGACCCCGATTGGCAGCGCCGCCTGCTGGAGAATCGTCCTCAATCGCCCGAGGCCCCAGGGCAGGGCGGCTCGCACGCCAGGCTCGATGACACCATCGAGCAAGACGGCGGCGAGAGCAACGACGGCGAGGCCGCCTTTGAAGGGCCCGTCGAGATTCAGGTGCTCGACGAGTTTGACGAGGGCCTGGATGTGCTCTCGCTGGAATCCGATTCGATCATCAACCAAGAGAGTCTGCTCGATCGCTTCTCGGATGTGGTCATGGGCGAGCCGCTGTCGGAAATCGCCAGCCGCCCGATCATTCCCGATCCGCCCAACTCGCAGCCCTCGGCGGCCGAACCGCGGCGGTCGACCTCGGACGAGCCGCATCGCAATCAGGAGCTAGCCCGAGACCAGGATCTAGGCCGCAATCAGGATCTCGGCCAGGACGAGGATTCCAGCCGCAGCGACGTCTGGGGCGATATGCCCGACGCCCTGGCCAGCTCCATCGTCGAGGCCACGCCTCCGCTCAAGCCCTTGGATCCGGCGACCCAATTGCTGGAACTCATGGCCTTGGCCGGTCTGGAGCAAGGGGCCTACAACGACGACGAAATGGTCAGCCCAGCGCGGACCAACACCCTGATCGCCACGGCCGTGGCCACCGACTGGCAGAGCCTCACCGAGCAACACGAGCGGGCCGAAGCGATTGCCGCCCTGGCCGGCGCCAGCGAAGACGAAGCCCGCAAGCGAGTCGAAGCGGCCGTCGGCAGTTTTGAACGGGCCGTGGGCATCAAGACCCGCCAGCGAGCCATCGCCTACCTGAGCCAGGTGCCGGGGCTGATCCGGCATTCGCTGCAACGCCCGGCCGATCCGCAAGGGCTGAGCGTGCCGACTTGGTTTGATGTTCAGCGACCGGTCGACGTGCTGCCGTTTTTGCCGGGCGGCCGACCGATGTTCAAGCGGGGCGATCGCCCGCTGCCGACGGTCGATCTGGAACTCAAGGAGTTGCTGGGCGCCGGCGGTTTTGGCGAGGTCTGGCGGGCCGAGAACCCTTATCTTCCGGGCATGGGCAGCGTGGCGCTGAAGTTCTTCCGTGCCACTGGGCAACAGGCCCGCGAACAACTGCTGCACGAGGCCCGGGTCGTGGATCGCGTTGTGCAGGCCAATCCCGACCACCCCGGCCTGGTCCGCCTGCAAAACACCTACCTCTCGGCCGAGCGACCGTGCTTGCAGTTCGAGTACGTCTCGGGCTGCAACCTCTCGGGCCTGATCCGGCACCAATGGCAGGACTACCGCAACAAGGCCTACGAAATCATCGCCTGCATCGCCTCGATCGTCGGTCTGGGGCATCGGCTCAATCCGCCGCTGGTCCATCGCGACCTCAAGCCGTCGAACATCCTGATCGCGAAAACCAACACGGGCTACCAGTTCAAGGTGGCCGACTTTGGCATCGGGGCCTGGATCACCGAGCAAACGCTCGAACAGCGGCGGGCCGCCGTGAGTGGCTCACTCACCGGCTCGCGGAGCGGCACCCGCGGCGTTCACACACCCGGCTACGCCTCGCCTCAGCAGATTGAAGGGGCCGACCCCGACCCTCGCGACGACGTGTACGCCCTGGGCATCATCTGGTACCAGTTGCTCACCGGCGAGACCTCGGGCAATGCCCCCACCGGCTGGCACTGGATGCGGGATCTCAAACGGTTGGGCCACACCGATCGGCAGATCATGCTCATCGCCTCCTGCCTGGAGCACGAACCCAATCACCGCGCCCGCGATGCCGGCAGCCTGGCACGCCTGATCATGCAGGAGTTCGATCCCCGGGCCGCGCGCCGCATGGCCACCGCGACCGGTCAGGCGACACCGGCGGTGGCCCCGCAAGCACGCGCCACCCCGCCAAAAGCCCATGCACCGGCCCCGACCGGAGGACCAGCCAGCGTGGCGCATCGGCCCCGGGTGTCGCACGGATCGAGCCTGACCAGCGCCCCGCAGGTGCTGATGTTGGAAAACAGCATCGGCTTGCGGTTGGCCTTCCTGCCGGCCGGCAATTTCCTGATGGGCTCGCCCGCGTCGGAAAAAGGCCACCACGCCGACGAAGGCCCCCAGCACGAGGTGCGGCTGTCGCGGACCTTTGGCATTGGCGTGTTACCAGTGAGCTGGGGCCAGTTCCGGGCCGTGATGAACGCCGGCGTGCGGGTGTTGAACCACTTCGAGCGGTTCGACGATCTGCCCGCCGAGGGCGTCTCCTGGGAAGACGCCGTCGAGTTCTGCCGCCGTCTCAGCAAGCTGGACGACGAGCGGGCGTCGGCCCGTCGCTACCGGCTACCGACCGAGGCCGAATGGGAGTACGCCTGCCGCGGCGGCACGACTTCGCCGTTCTGGTGCGGCAACGCGCTGGGTGGCGATCAGGCCAACTTTCTGGCCAATCAGCCCTACGGCCAGGCCACACCGCGAGAACCGGCCGGCATGACCCTGCCGCTGCAACCCAGCGATCGCCCCAATCCCTTTGGCCTGTATCAGATGCACGGCAACGTCTGGGAGTGGGTCCTCGACGAGTTTGTCCCCTACCCGGCCGATCCCCAAATCGACCCGGTGGCCACCGCTGAGAATCGCGACACCTTAGAGCGAGTCGCCCGCGGCGGCGATGCCTTCTCGCCCGGCCACCGCTGTCGCTCGGCGGCGCGGTTGCGGATTCCCGTGAAACGGGGCAACGATGGCCGCGCGCTGACGCTGCCCGGACGCGCCGAGAAGATTATCCTCGGCTTCCGCGTTGCCTGCGAGATCGACGGTTGAGAGGTCGTTTCCCAGCACGCTGATCGCGAAGGCAACGCGATCCACATGCACGGGTTTTATGGGCTCACGGAGACGCGGGCGCGGAATCTTTGACGACTTGTGCGCGGAACGGCCGAAGGCAAGACGCTCGACATTCTGTTTTTCTCTCACGGAGACGCGGAGGACGAG
>JBJHDE010000509.1:4024-4395 GCA_050486385.1 Planctomycetales bacterium
GAACCGTTGACGATCCAATCCAGGCTCGTTTCGATGGTTGCATCACGTGTTGATTCCTTTGCAACACTTCGAGGTCTTTTTGTGTCGGCAGTGCCGTGCCCAAACTTTTGTAGGAAGCAGACAACGGAGCAGAAGTTCGGGCTCTGAATGACAACCCCGCGGGAATTGGGCCACGCGCCAACTTGTGGCTGTGTTCCTCCGCGCCTCCGTGTCTCCGTGTGAGCAACCCCGTTCCGGGATGCCTACCGATTCCCGCGTGACACCGCGAACGAGACTCGTGCCAGCCGTGCCTTTCGAAGAGGTGTGCGCGGAGCGGCCGAAGGCAACGCGCTCGACATCCTGTTTTTCTCTCACGGAGACGCGGAGACGCG
>JBJHDE010000510.1:0-4370 GCA_050486385.1 Planctomycetales bacterium
GGTCGCGAGCTGGCCGATCTGATCTTTGAAGGCGTCAGCCGCGACGTCCTGTCCGAGATGTCGTTGCCTTGGCAAGCCAAGCTGGCCGCCGTCGACTTCATCGAGCCGCCCCAGCCCACGAATCCGCTGGAGGCCCTGCCGCCCAAGCCAGTCAAAAAGCGGCAAGCGGTCTACCACATCGATCTGGCCGCCAGCGCCCAGGCCGAGCGGCTGGTCGTGGACCTGCTGTACGCCGAGATCAAAAAGAACGGCGAGTACGGCAAGCCCAAGCCGCTGCAACTCCGCGATTCCGAGATCGAACGCTTTCACGATCCCGAGGATCGCACGCTGTTGGCTCTGCTGGCGGGGATCAGTCCCGACACCGATTCCATCAGCTACTTCCCGCTGTTCACCAAGAACACCGTCGCGCCGGTCCGGGCCTGCCGCATTGCCCCCACCCTGTTTGATACGCTGTTGCCGCGGCTATGTGCGACCGGGCGGCTGCACTTTACCGTGCCCGATGCCCGGGGACGCACCGCGGTCTCGCCCCCGGTGGCTTGGGACGATGGTCCGCCCTGGGAGTTTGTGCTCAAGCTGGAACGCGAGGCCAGCAACTCGTCGCCCAAGCGCGGCAAGGCTGGCACCAAGCCCGGTTGGCTGCTGTCCGGTTTGTTGCGGCAGGGCGACCAACTGCGGCCCGTCAGCGATGCCGGCCTGGTGTTTGCCCAGGGACTGATGATGCTGGGCAACAGCTTCGCGCGGGTCAACGCCGGCTCCTCGCTCCGCTGGATCACGTTGTTCGCCCGCAGCGGACCGGTGCGGGTGACCGATGACGAGCGGGACGAGTTGTTGAATCGCTTGTGGACCATGGAGGATCCGCCCAAGCTGATCCTGCCCGAGGAAGTCCGCTGGACCCAGGAGGTCGGCCGACCGCGGCCCGAGGTGATTTTCGCTCCCCTGGAACGGCATCATTCCCAGGAAGTCGGCGCGCGGGTCCGCTTTGCCTACGACAACCACACCGTCGCGCTGGCCGATGAGCGCTCGGCGCTGGTCGACGCCAACACCCGCCGGGTCCTGCTCCGCGACCGCCAGCGCGAGCGGGAAGCCATCGAAGCCCTCATGGAGCATGGCCTCAAGCCGGCCGGACCCTACCTGCGGGGCCAATGCGACCTGACCTTGCCCGCCCGGAGCCTTTCAAAAACCGTGGCCGAGCTGATTGGCGGCGGCTGGTACGTCGAGGCCCAGGGGCAAAAGGTTCGCAAACCCGGCGAGTTCAGCTTTGCCGTCTCGTCGAACGTCGACTGGTTCGAACTGGACGGCAAAGTCGACTTCGAGGGACTCACCGCCGACCTGCCAACCTTGCTGCGGGCGCTGGAACGCGGCGAACGGCTGGTGCGGCTGGACGATGGTTCGCACGGCATGTTGCCCGAAGAGTGGCTGGCCCGCTACAAGCCGCTGGCCGCCTTGGGCAAGACCGAGGGCGACAAGCTGCGGTTTGTCGGTTCGCAGGCGGCCATTCTGGATGCCCTGTTGGCCACCCAGCCCAATGTGGCCACCGACGAGGCATTCCGCCGGGTCCGCGATCGGCTGCGGGCGTTTGAAGGTGTCAAATCCCTGCAGGAACCCGAGGGCTTTCAAGGCGAATTGCGAGGTTATCAACGCGAGGGCCTGGGCTGGCTGGAGTTCCTGAACGAGTTTCGTTTTGGCGGCTGTCTGGCCGACGACATGGGCTTGGGCAAGACTGTGCAGGTGTTGGCGCTATTAGAACATCGCCGCAGCGAGCGGAGCCACGCCCCCGGCAACGGTCAGCCCGCCGAGCATCAGCCCTCGTTGGTGGTGGTGCCCCGCAGTCTGGTTCACAATTGGATTATTGAAGCCAGTCGGTTCACGCCTGAGTTGCGGGTGCTGGATTACACGGGTTTACAACGTGGGGCCCATCGCAAGCAGTTTGGGCACTACGATCTGGTTGTGACCACCTACGGCACGCTGCGGCGCGATATTGTCAAGCTCAAGGCGCAGCGCTTCGACTACGCGATTCTTGACGAAGCCCAGGCCATTAAGAACCCGCAATCCCAGGCGGCCAAGGCCTGCCGGCTGATCCAGGCGAATCATCGGCTGGCCATGACCGGCACACCGGTCGAGAATCACCTGGGCGAGTTGTGGAGCCTGTTCGAGTTTCTTAACCCGGGGATGCTGGGGGCTTCCAACAATTTGCGGCGTCTGGCCGCCGGCGGCGAGAGCCGCGACCAGGACAGCTTGAAGCTGCTCAGCCAAGCCCTGCGGCCCTTCTTGTTGCGGCGGACCAAAGAGCAGGTCTTGACCGAACTGCCCGAGAAGTTTGAGCAGACGTTGTTCTGCGATCTCGGTCGCGAACAGCGGAAACTGTACGACGAACTTCGCAAGCACTACCAGGCCGCGTTGATGGCCAAGGTCTCGAAGGACGGCCTGGCGCGTTCCAAGATTCAGGTGCTCGAGGCCCTGCTGCGGTTGCGGCAGGCGGCCTGCCACCCCGGGTTGATTGATGGAAGCCACGCCGATCATGCCAGCGCCAAGCTCGACTTGTTGTTGCAACAGCTTGAGGAGTTGATTGAAGAAGGCCACAAGGCGCTGGTGTTCAGCCAGTTCGTGGGACTGCTGACGATTGTCCGTCGGCACCTGGACGAGAAGGGCCTGACTTATGAGTACCTGGACGGCAAGACCCGTGATCGCCAGGCCCGGGTCGATCGCTTTCAAGAGGATCCCGACTGCCCGCTGTTTTTGATCAGTCTCAAAGCCGGCGGCTTGGGATTGAATCTCACCGCGGCCGACTACGTGTTTATTCTCGATCCCTGGTGGAATCCCGCCGTCGAGGCCCAGGCCGTGGACCGCGCTCATCGCCTGGGACAGACCCGCCGCGTGTTCGCCTACCGCCTGATCGCCCGGAGCACCGTCGAAGAGAAGATTCTGGAACTGCAAAGCCAGAAACGCGACCTGGCCGATGCGATCATCTCGGAAGACAACAGCGTGCTCGCCAACCTCAGCGCCGACGACCTCGCCCTGCTGCTCAGTTAGTGCTTCTTACAAAGTTTGAGGAACGGCACTGTTGGCGGGGAGACTCGTCGAAGTGTTGAGCAGGAATCAGTAGGCATTCCGGAAGGTGTCAGCTCACGCGGAGACGCGGAGGAACAGTGCAGGAAGATTTCGTAGTTGTGATTCCCGCCAACTGTTGAATCGTTCGCCAGCCCTTGCTTCATCGAAAAGTGTGCCACTGGTTGCTGGCAAGCAGTGCGATCCGCGGATCGACGTTGAACTGTCGAGTCGAAGCGCAAACATTTCAGGCAACGTGAACCGTCTCCAGCACTGCTTGCTAGTAAGCAAGCAGTGGCACGCCTGCATGGAAGACTGGTCGAAGTGTCCCGCGGGAATCAACAAGTTCTACAGCTCTCGAAACGAGACCGGACGGGATCGTCCACGGTTCCGCGACCTCGTCCCCCGCGTCTCCGCGTGAACCCATGAAACTCTGCAATCACTGGGCACGGCACTGCTGGTACGAGTCTCGTTCGCGGGGATCAGTCGCGGTTTGTTGACCGCGATGGATCGTGGGGGAATTCACCAAAGGGGCCTTCACCCAAGTTCAAGGTCCCAGCGGCGGGTGGGTCCAAGGCGCGCAGCTCGCTGGGGGTGGGCATGGCGGTGGTGCCGTCCCAGACGGTGGACTCGTCACTCTGGATCGACGAGATCGAGGCCCAAGTGTCGGCCAGTTCGCTGGGGGCGTGAATCCGTTGCGAGCCCCGGAGCCAAACCGCCAGACGATCGGCCACGCAGGCCGCCGAGTCGGGGCGATCGTCGGGCGACTTGGCCATCAGTTGGTCAATCAGTTCGACCAGGGGCTCGGGGACATCGGGCCGCAGCTCGCGAATGGGTCGCGGCTGCCGGGTCTGGTGGGCGAGCAGTTTCTCGGCCTCGGTCCCCAACGGAAATGGTACGCTGCCGGTCAACAGGAAGTACAACGTCCCGCCCAGGGCATACAGGTCGGCCCGCACATCGACGTTGTGGCTGTCGATGGCCTGCTCGGGGGCGAGAAAATCGAGGGTGCCGATCACACAGTCCTGATGAACATGCATCAGCAGTTCGTCTTCGTTCACAAACCGCGCCACGCCCAGGTCCAGCAGCTTGACCTGGCCTTCTTGGTTGGCCATCAAGTTGCCCGGCTTGATGTCGCGATGGATCAGGCCCGCGTCGTGTAAATGCTGGAGCCCCAGCGCCGCCTGGCGAATGGTGTCGGCGGCCAGTTCCGCCGACATCGGCCCGTGGTCGGCGATGAAGCGTTCGAAATCCAGGCCCGGTACATACTCCAGGGCCAGGTACGGCACCTGATTGATGGTGCCCGAGTCCATGAGTCGCACGACGTT
>JBJHDE010000511.1:0-4367 GCA_050486385.1 Planctomycetales bacterium
GGAAAAGATGGCTTCCACACCGACCTCCGCCAGGGCCGCGGCGGTGGCTTCGGCCTGACGGTGCCCCAAGGGCGAAAGCGGCGGGTCGAGTTGCCCCTGCAAGCGACCTTCAGCATTGAAGGTGCTTTGTCCGTGCCGCACGCAATACAACAGCATCCTCTTGCCTCTCCTTGCAAGAACCGTGTCCCCCGCTCCTTGAGGTATTGAACCCCTAGCCGTCCGGAGGCACAAGCCCCTAGCTTGACGGCTTCCAGGCCTCGGGCCGTAGGTACTCTTCCAACACACCGGCCGGCGGTTCCCGTGGGATCAGCAACCGGGGGTCGTCGCGATCCATGATGGTCGCCCGGGGGCGGACGCCTTGGCCCATTTGATTGGTCAGGGCATCGCCCAGTTCGCGGCGCATGGCGGCGGCCGCCTGGGCCAACCGTGCCACAACGTCGGGATGATCGGCTTGCACGTCGGTGGTCTCGCCGGGATCCTCGCGCAAATCGTACAACGCCTGGGGGGCTTGAGCGACCCGGTATCCATGGCGACTGGCGATGCCTTCCAGGCCGCTGGAGGTGATCGACATCGGGTCCAACTGGCCGTGATTCGATGGAAAACCCTCGCGACCCGGCTCGGCGGCCACCGTCAGATACGGGTGCGGAAAGTGCAACTTGTAGCGAGCGTTGCGGACCGCTTGCAGGTCGCGGCCGGCGTAGAAGAAGAAGGTCTCGTGCGGGCTGGTGGCGTTCTCGGGATCCGTGACCAGGTCCAAGATGCTGCGGCCATCGAGGGTGCGATCCGCCGGCAATTCCACATCCAGAATCTCGGCCACCGTCGGCAGCAGATCCATGGCCGAGGCCATCTCGCCACTCACACTGCCAGCGGGAATCTTGGCCGGCCACCGCATGACGCAGGGACTCCGGAAACCGCCCTCGAAGGTGGTGAGTTTGCCTTCCCGCAGGTCGCCCGCATTGCCGGCGTGCTCGCCGTAGGAGAGGAACGGGCCGTTGTCGCTAAAGAAGATGATCCAGGTGTTGTCGGTCAGGCCGTGTTCTTCCAGGCAGTCGACAATCTGCCCGACGGACCAGTCGAGTTCCTCGATGACGTCGCCGTACAGGCCGGCCTCGCTTTTGCCCGCAAACTCCTCGGAGGCAAAGATCGGCACGTGGGGCATGATGTGTGGCACGTACAGCAGAAACGGCTGGTCCTTGTGCTTTTTGATGAACGCCACGCTCCGCTGGGTGATCTGCTTGGTGAACTGGCTCTGATCGGGGTCGTGGGCGATGACCCGCTCGCCGTCGTACAGCGGCAACGGCGGCATATCGGCGGCCACCGGGTGATACTTGCTGTTGTCGTTCGAGTAGGGAATCCCAAAGAACTCGTCAAAGCCGCGGCGGGTGGGAAAGAACTCGACGACCGTCCCCAGATGCCACTTGCCAAAACACGCCGTGGCGTAGCCCTGTTGCTTGCACAACTCCGACAGCAGCAGTTCGTCGGGATGCAGGCCCTCGCGACTGGTGTGATTCAAGGCCCCAAACATGCTGACCCGCACCGGATAGCAACCCGTCATCAGGGCCGCTCGGCTGGCGGTGCAGACACTGGCCGCCACCAGAAAGTCGGTCATTTGCAGGCCTTCTTCGGCCAACCGGTCCACCCTCGGCGTCTTGAAGCCCTCGGCCCCAAACACCCCCAAGTCGGCATAGCCCTGATCGTCGGTCAGGATGATCACGATGTTGGGTGGGCGGGGTTCGTCGGCCAGCGGCTCGTCGGCCAGCAGTCCGCCGGGAACCGCAAACACCACGGCAAACAGCAAGGCCGTGGCGCCCCAGCGAGCGGGGCTCGGGGCCATCGCGACCGAATCCAGGTGGGACGGGAACTTGGGGCGGTCTAGCATGGGGAATTTCCAAAGAATCGTGTCAGGGTCCGCCACCAAAGCTCGGCGGTGTGGCTGCCAGCAGGGCCGCTCTTGGATGGCGAGGCCAGTATCGTTGGCCACCGCGTGCGGGTCAAACGGGTGGTCGCCAAGCCGCGGGTCGATGGTTTTTCGGGTTGACGCCGACCGGCGATGCGAGGCATCTTCCCGCTCGGAACCTGTCGGACGGGCTCGACACCATGGGGCAAGCGGGGCCAGCGCACACCAATGGCCCCGACTCGGGCGAACGAACTTCGTCTCGCCCGTGGAATCTTGGGTGTCGTGGCCAGTCGGCTCCTCCTCTTGCAAGTTGGAGACTTTTCGCGATGAAACGCGTTCGCACAACATGGGCCCGCGGCTTGGCGGCGGGATGCGTCTTGGGGCTGCTTGTCGTTACGGGCTGCAATCAGCAAACAGCCTCCGACGCCCAGGAAGACTCGACCCCCGCGGCCGTCGCGAAGCGGACCGGACCGTCGCCCTCGGACGTGGTCAGCCGCTTTCTCGACGCCATGCGGACCGAGAAGGTGGACCGGGCCGAGAAGCTGCTGACCGATCGGGCGGTGGCCGAGATGAACCGGCACAACCACCAGCTTTCGTCGCTGGAGTTTGGCAAGGCCAAGTACGTGATCGGCGACTTCCGCGAAGAAGGCGACGTGGCTTTCGTGACCTGCCAGTGGACCGACATCGACGAGAGCACCGGCCGGAAGCGGACCGACCAGATCGAGTTCCTTTTGAAGCACAAGGCCGATGGCTGGCGAATATTTGGCTACGCCTGCCAGCCGTTTGAGGATTGGGACTCGGTGGTCTTCTCGTTCGAGGATTTCGCCACCTTGTCGATCCGCGCCCGCGAGGTCTACGAGGAAGGCATCCGCCGCCGCCGGGGAGAAAGTTCGCCCACCGCGGTCGCGCAGACCCCGGAACTCGACACCACCACCCGGACCGAGTAAGTCCCTGGCAGCCAACGGGTTGCCCCAGTCCATTGGCCCGACGATTCACGACGCCCACCGGCGGCCTGCTTCGCGCAGCTTCGCCGGTGGGCGTTACTCATTTCTGCCCGGATGGAACGCAGAATCCCCGGGCATCCAGCCTGAACGAGGGGTGGGGCAGCCAAGAATCCATCAACGACGGCAAGCGCGTTGCTGGACAGGCCGTCCCAGTCGAGCCAGAATACCACTCTCAACCGCTGATCCCGCGCCTGGCTCATGACGGCACCCGAAGTGAGGTGGGACGGGCGTTCGGTGGTGGTTGGCAACCGAAGCTGGCAATTCTTCCCCCCTGGCAAAGCGCTAACTGATGCGACCCCTGAGCTGGATTCTCGTCGCGGGCCTGCTGGCCTGCCTTATCCCTGCTGGATTATCCGCCGCAGCCCCCAAGACGTTGGAATTGTCGCCTGGCGACACGATTGTCATCGAGGGCAACACCCTGGCCGAGCGGATGCAGAAGTACGGCCACTTCGAGACGCTGCTGCACAGCCGCTTTCCCGAGCACAAGCTGGTGGTGCGGAACCTGGGATGGTCGGCCGATGAGCTGACCCTGCGTCCGCGGAGCAAGGACTTTCAGGACCATGGCCACCGCTTGGAAGATCACAAGCCCAACGTGGTGATTGGCCTGTGGGGCTTCAACGAGAGTTTCGCCGGCGAGGCCGGTCTGCCTAAGTTCGAGAAGGACCTGCGGGATTACATCAAGCGGATCACCACGACCGACTTCAGCGGCCAGGGTGCTCCGAAGCTGGTGCTGGTCTCGCCGATCGCATTTGAAAACCTCAACACCCGCTATCTGCCCGACGGCAAAGACACGAACGCCCAGATTGCCGCCTACGTGGAGGCCATGCGGAAGGTGGCCGAGGACGAGGGGATTCTGTTTGTCGACCTGTTTGGCCCCAGCCAGGCCGCCTACGAAGCCGCCGACGAGCCATTGACCCTGAATGGCGTTCACCTGGTTGATGAAGGCTATCGGGCGGTTGATGCCGCGCTCGACGAGGGCCTGTTCGGTCCGCGTCCCGATGGCAATGGCGATTCCGTGGACCTGGCCGCTCTCCGCGAGGCGGTGAACGAAAAGAACCAGCAGTTCTATTTCGACTACCGTTCGGTCAACGGCTTTTACATCTACGGTGGCCGAAAGAACCCGTTTGGCGTGGTCAACTTTCCCGCCGAGTTCGAGAAGCTGCGGAAGATGATCGCCAACCGCGACCAGCGGATCTGGGCGATTGCCCAGGGGCAGAGTGTTCCGGCCCAGATTGACGATTCCAACACGGGCGAGCTGCCCGAGATTCCGACGAACTTCACCCGGCCGATTACCATCACCACGCCGGAAGACGCCCTCGAGACGTTCACGCTGCCCGAAGGGTTTGTGATTGAGCTGTTTGCTTCGGAAGTGGACTTTCCCGATTTGCAGAACCCGGTGCAGTTTGCCTTCGATAGCCGGGGTCGGCTGTGGGTCTGCACGATGGCCAGCTATCCGCAGTATCTGC
>JBJHDE010000512.1:0-4356 GCA_050486385.1 Planctomycetales bacterium
GCCACCGCCCCAAGGGCCGTGGTCAGTCGCTGTCAACCTGTGGGGCGGCGGTCAGACCGCCGTTGAGGCAGCGGCCCACGTGGTCCTTGAGTTGATCGAGCAATTGCTGATAGCGATCGTTGCGTTTCCATTGGGGAACGCGGGGCAGGCCGTTCTCTTCGGGCGTGGCGCGAAGCACGCTTTTGGCCTCGTCCAGCAGTTTGAGAATCGCCTTCTCTTCGGTGAGCTTGGGCAGGCGTTCGTCCACAATCAACGGCTGCTCGTTACCGTGCCCACGACGATGGGTCCGCCGGGCCAGGGCCACGCTGCGGCCCAGCAGCATCCGCAGGGTAGGCGGTTCGGTCTGCAAGGTGAGCCGTTGGGTTTTCACATCGTAGTTCACATTGTAAAAGCCAGCGGCCAAGGCCCCGGCCAAGGCCCCCAGCATGCCGCCCAGCAGGGTTCCCGCCAGAAAGCTGGCCCCGCCGGTGAAAGCATCGATCGTGCCGCCGGTCAGCGCCCCGGCCGCCGCTCCGCCCTTAACGCCAATGCCCGCGTGTTTGCGCATCTCGGGGCCAAACAGATCTTGGCCCCAGATGGGTTCCGAGTCGCTGGCCTGGCCGACGCTCTCCAGCAGGTCCTCATCGAATTCATAGAGCTTGACAATCTGCCGGTGGGTCGCGGCCTCGCGTTCCATGATCAAGCGGGCGAAGCGTTGCGACAGCTCGCGGGCCGTGCGGCTCCGCTCGGCGGGAATCACGCCGGCTTGTTCTAAACGAAACGCCGCCACGTCGATCAGCAGCTCGGCAATCGCCCGGGCGCTCTCGGCCCGACCGCGGGCCAGGCGGGCCCGGCCCTCGTTGATCCACAGTTCAATAAAATGCCGATGCAACGGCAGCTTGACCGCGGTTTGAATCTGCCGGAACAGGGCCTCCTCGTCGGGTGGCTCATGATAGAACGCATCGTAGGGCGTGTAGCTGTGAAAATTGTTTTTGCGGAACCAGGCCTCCCACTCGTCGCGGCGGGTTCCCTCCTGAGCGACGAAGTTCAGCACCGGCACGACCGGCACTTCGCTCCGCGACAGCAGGCGAAACTCGTCCTGGTACTTTTCCAGCACACGCTGCCGCACATCGACCACGTACAACACCACGTCGCTCTGCCGGACCTGGGTCAGCACGGCTTGCTCGAGGTGATACTTGGGATCGTTCGCAAAGAACTCGGCAATCCGGTCAATATCAAACGCCTCGCCACAATGGCTCAGGGCATCGCCGGCGCGCTCAAAGCCGGGGGTATCAAACAGCAGCATGAACGTCTTGTGCAACAAATGAAATCGCTGCGGGCGAATCTCGGTGGTCGTGCCCGGCTCGGGGCTGACCTGGCCGAATCGCGGGCGTCGGGTCAGGCTGCGGACCGTGGTCGTCTTGCCGTGATTCGTGTGGCCGGCCACCGTCACGACCACCGGGTCCCGGTTGATCGCTTCGAGTTCCTCCATGGTGAAGTGAACCGCGTCGTTCATGCGTCGGCTTCCTCGTGGGTGGCGTCCTGGGCCAGGGTTCGCAGGGCCTTTTGAATCCGCCCCAGGGCCTGCTGCACGGCCGCGGCATCGTCCAGCAACTCGTCGCCCACGCTCTCGGTAGCCCGTGCCAGCCCCGATGCAACGCGCTTGGCGGTGTTGCCTTGCAGCTCCAAGACCAAGGCCCACAGAATGCCGCCTCGGGCCAGTTCATCACATCCGCGCTGGGCGGGCGTGGCTGCTGAGAGTGCCGAGGCGTCTTCGTCGGCGGTCGGGTCCTCGGGGGCGCTTCGCGACTTGCCACCCAACAGCGCTGACGCCCGAGCGCCCAACAGCGTGCCGACTGCGCCGCCCACGGCTCCGCTGCTGGCGGCCATCGTGGCCAAGGCGGGCAAGGCCGCGAGGGGCAGCACTGGCAAGGCGGCCAGGCTGCCGCCGACGCCCAGCATCAACCCCAGGCTGCCACCGGCCACCGCCCAGCGACTGCGTAAGTGGCCCATGGCGCTGTTCAACATGGCAAACGGACCGGCCCACTCGGCCGCATTGCGAACATCGGGCACTGCCTGGGCAATTTGCCGCGACCAGGCCTCGACCATGCCACGGTTGGCATGTTGCCACTGCCGGGCCCGAGCGAGGAAGGTCTCGGTTTGCTCGCGATAGAGAATGGTCAACTGAGCATTCAACTCGGCGGCGCGCCGCTGCAAGGTCTCGGCGTCTTCGTCGCCGCGGAGTGTCTCGACGGCCGAAAGAATCCGCTCGGCGGCCTGCGGGAACCGCCCCGCGACGATCCACGCCTCAGCATCATGATTCTGGGCGGCTTGCGGCAAGCGGGCCCGTGTGGCGAGCAGCAGGTCGCGCCAACGCTCGGCCAATCGGGCCTGGGCCTCGGCCGTGGGCGTGTTGTGATCAAACTCCCAGATGTTCCCCGGCGGCACCCCCTGACGTTCACAACGCGAACGCCAAACCTCGACCCGCCGGGCGATGCCCTCGGCCTGGCCCGACTCCTGCTTCCGCAATCGCTCCAGCTCGGTGAGCACCACACTCATCCGACCGGCCAACCGCGGCGGTTCCTGATCGGCCAGGCAACTGGTCATCTCGCCCAACACGTCTTGAAAGGTGTGGTCGGGCGTCTCGGTCACATCGGCCACCACAATCAAGCGGGCCACCACGTCGCGCTGGGCGGCCAGCCGTTTGAGAAACTCGTGACGGGCCTGGCGGGTGGCAATCTGCCCACAGTCCTCGATCGGCGGATCGCTGGGCAATTGCAACGCCCGGGGCCAACCGCTCGCCGGCGGCGGCACCTCGTAGCTGACGACCCACCATTGCGTCGGCGGGGGCGGGGCAGGGGAGGGCGGCGGTTCGGGTGGAATGGCCGTGGGTGATGATTCGGCGACCGGTGGTGGTTCAGTTACCGGCGGGTGTGCGGCGGTTGCCGAGGAAACTGGCTCCGCGGGGGCTTCGGGTTCGTCGGGCGACTCGGTCCCGATCGGCGGCTCGTAAATCTGGCGAATCGTCTCGCGGAAGTATTCCAAATCGGTACGAGGCCACAGGTCCCGGGCGAACAGCCACCGCAATCCAAACTGTAACGCAAACAATGCCAGCCGCGGCAGCAAACCGTACACCACCAGCAAGGCCAACAGGTACTTGGTCCAGGTCGCCCGGAACTCCTGCTCCAGGTCGGCCCGTCGGGCCAGCTCGCCCTCCCACAGGCGATCGCGTTCGGCGGCGGTGGCCTCGGTCGTATCGGGCGGTTGAGTCTGTTGGTCGAGCCAGGCCTGACGATCGGGCCCCAACCCGCCGCGGCCTTGGGCCAACCACCGCACGGCCTGTTCGTCCGGCAATTCAACCAACCAGGCCGCGGGCCGACCGATGGTATCAATCACCCATGCCTGCTGCGCCAGATTGAAATAGCTGCTTTGCCAGCGGTAGTCGTAGCGTTCCCAGGTGGTATTCCACCACGCGGTCAATAACACACCGCAGATGAGCATCAACCAGAAGCCGTTGGATAACGAGGCCGCCAACAGCGTGACCTGCCGCCCCTGGCGGTCGAGCAGTTCATCGACCTGCCGAGTCAACCAGCGACGCTGATCCATCCGGCCGGCACTGCGATTCAGGACCCACACCGGCAAGCGACGAATTAGAAACGTGGCCCCGGCAACAAACGTGGCAATCAACCCTTGAATAGACAACACGCCCGGATCGTGCCCCGAGCCCGGTCGCGTGAAGGCCCCGCCCAGGGTGAGCAACACGTGCGGCACGAGCATGATCGTCTGAAATGCGACGAACAGCATAAATCCCTGGATCGAGACCACGCCCTCGGCATCGGCTCCCAGCACCCGCGAGAGCCAGATGCCGGTCATCAACACCAAGGCCACCAGCGCCACGGCCACCCACAATCCCGTACTGGCCCAGCCCAGGGCTCGCAGCAGGGTGCTGCGTGACAATCCCATTTCGTGATCCAACACCCGCAAGGCCCGGTCCGCCAGCAGCTTGGCGGCGTCGTGGCGACGCCGCGGGCGTTCGGGATAGACCTGGGCCAGGGCCTGATCGATCTCGGGCCGGAACTGCGGCCGGTCGCCCTCGCGGAGCCGCATCAACTCGATAGCAATCAGGTCGGCGACCCGCACGGGCTCGTCTCGCGGCCGGGCATTCATAGTGGGAATGGGGCGATGGATGCTGTTGCTCACACGGTCTGGAAGGGGACGGGACGGGGGGATGTGCCGCCGGCGGGCCGATCGCTCGGGCTCAGCCGGGGCGGGTGGCCAGGCGTTTGAGAATCTCGATGCCGTCGCGGATTGTCTGGTCGCTGGCGGCGTACGAAATGCGGAAATGCGAATCGGTCCGGCTGAAGATCGATCCGGGAA
>JBJHDE010000513.1:0-4356 GCA_050486385.1 Planctomycetales bacterium
TGGGCCAGTTGCTGGGCATGGTGCTGCCGGCACGCCTGGACGAGACCAGCCTGGCGGCGCTGGCCAACCCCATCGGCTTGGGAGGGCACTGGGCCGGCGAGTTCCCGCACGGCGGCACCCTCTATCTGCGGCTCAACGACTCGCCGGCCGGCTATGCCGAAAATGCCGGCACGGTCACGGTGTTTCTCCAGGAGCGACTGCTCGAGTAGCCTGCGACCAATGGCCGTGGGCTTGACCGGCCGAATAGCGAACCCTAGCATCTTTGTTTCCCAGACGGACCAACCGACGTAGGCTTCCCGCCTCGCTTTGTGTCGTGCGTGTGTCGTGCCCAGTGTGGTGCGCCCCCCGGCCCCGAGCGAGTCACTCGCGGGGCCAACTTCCAGCGGCCCGTCTCATTCCCCCTGACGTGTCCTCTCTGGTTTCAGGCTGACGTGAGACGGGCGATCATCAGCGATATTCACAGTAATCTCGACGCCCTGGAGGTGGTCTTCGACGACATCCAGCGGCAGGGCATTACCGAGATTTACTGCCTGGGCGATGTGATTGGCTACGGGCCCAACCCCCGTGAATGCATCGACGCGATCATGGCCAACTGCAAGCTCAGCATTCTGGGCAACCACGATCACGGGGCGATGCTCGACCCCGAGGGGTTCAATTCCAGTGCCGAGCGGGCCATCTTCTGGACCCGTGAACAGCTCGAAAAAGCCGAAGGCGATCCCGAGATCAACGCCCGACGCTGGGATTTCCTGGGCGATCTGCCGCGGACCCATCGCGATGGCGAGTTCCTGTTCGTGCATGGCTCGGCCCGCAACCCGCTCAACGAATACGTCTTCCCCGAAGACATCTACAACCAGCGGAAGATGGACAAAATCTTCTCGCTGGTCGAGCACTTCTGCTTCCAGGGCCACACCCACGTGCCGGGCGTGTTCAGCCAATCGCTGACGTTCCACAATCCCGACGAACTCAACTACCGCTTCGAGCTGGGCCGCGAGAAGGTCCTCATCAACGTCGGCAGCGTCGGACAGCCCCGCGATGGCGACCCCCGGGCCTGCTACGTGGTGCTGGAAGACGGCCTCATCACCTTCCGCCGGCTCGAATACCCGGTCAATCGCACGGTCGAAAAGATCTACAACATCCCCGACCTCGACAACTTCCTGGGCGATCGGCTCCGCGAAGGCCGCTGATAGGCAAGCTGGCTGAGGCCGCTGATATCCGAATCGGCGGAGGCCGCCGCCCGTCGCGGGGTGGGGTAGGCCGCTTTCCGCCGGGGGAGGTGGCTCCTAGAATAGGTGAATCCGCACTCTGGGCGGACTGTCCCGCGATTCTTCCTGCATGACCAACCGCTGAAGCCGATGGCTGAGGACTACTACCGCACGCTGGGAGTCAGCCGCGAAGCCTCGCAGGACGAGATCCTCAAGGCGTATCGCACCCTGGCTCGCAAGAATCACCCCGATCTCAACCCCAACGACCCCGACGCCGAACGCCGCTTCAAAGACGTGCAGAACGCCTACTCGGTGTTGAAAGACCCCGAAAAGCGGAAACTCTACGACCGCTACGGGGCCGCCTTCGAACAGTACGCCCAGGCCGGGGCCGGCGGCTGGGGGACCAACGGGGGGTCAGGCGGCGTCCACTTCGAGTTCAACGACTTCGCCGACTTCTTCACCCGGCAGCATGGCGGAGGCGCCGCCAATGCCGGCTCCTTTGGCGATATCTTCCAGCAGTTCCGCACCGCACACTCTCAGGATTCCGCCGGGCGGGGGCGTCGGCGTCGGCCCCGACAACCGCCCCCCGATGCCGTGCAAGAAATCAGCATTCCGTTTACCACGGCCGTGCAGGGCGGCACCACCATGGTGGCCCTCACCCGGCCCAACGGCCAACGCGAGACCATCGAGGTCCGCATTCCCCAGGGCATTGCCGACGGCCAGAACATTCGGCTCAAGGGTCAGGGCGGCAGCGAGTTCGGCACGCCCCGCGATCTGATCCTCAAAATCCGCGTGCAGCCCCACCGGGTGTTCAGCCGCCAGGGCAACGACCTGCATGTCCGCCTGCCCATCACCCTGGCCGAAGCCGTGTTGGGCGCCAAGGTCGATGTCCCCACGCCCAACGGAACCGCCGTGGTCACCATCCCGCCAGGAACCAGCAGCGGCAGCCGTCTCCGGGTCCGCGGGCAAGGCGTGCCCGGCCGGTCGGGCGAATCGGCCGGAGATCTGATCGCCGAGATCCAAATCAAGGTGCCCAAGGGTCTGTCCGACGACGAGCAGCAGGCCATCCGTCGCATGGACGCCGCCCACCCCCAAGACCCCCGAAGCGACCTGCGGTGGTGATGGCCAGTTGGTTTTGGGTTGCGACCTGGCTCTTGGCCGATGCCGAAGGCGGCCTGCTCGATCGGCTCGAGCCCCCACAGCGCGCGGCGGTCATCATGACGCTGATCGGGCTGGTGATTCTCACCTTCGGGATGATCGTGCTCATCGTCCTCGGCGGACGATGGCTCCGCCGCCGCAACCGCCAACTCCGCGACCCACACCCCAGCCAGCTCGACGACGCCTGGTGGGAAAAGCCCCTCGTCCCGCCCCTAGACGACGAGCCAGATGCCGAAGATGCCGGGGAGACCACGGGGCAAGCGCCCAAGAGCGATTAGTCCCTTGCCGCGGTTTCCATTTCTACTGCTTCCCGCAAAAGTCCTTGAACAGTGTCGGTATCGGACGGTTTGACTGCTGTTGTCAAAGCCCGCTGGTCAAACCGCTTCGAGTCACGCGACCCATTCGGCATTGACTGTATGAGGAACTAACCGCCAAGACGCCAAGAGCGCGAAGGTGCGGCACGACATCTTCGCGCTCTTCGTGGTTCAACGTGTTTGACGTCCTGAGTTTCCTAGCGCCTCTTGGTTTGTTCATCAACTTTTGCAGGCATCGATAGCAGCGGGATCACCGAATCGGCAACCAACTGGTAGCTTTGTTTCGTGTACCCGCCGCTCAGCAGCATCACGGTCGGAATGCGGCGGCGTCTCAATTCAGCGACGACAAAGAGATCGCGTTCCCGAATCGCAGACGCCGAAACGTTGAGCATGCCCAGGGGGTCGCCGGCAGCGACGTCCGTGCCCGCGTTGTAAATCGCCAGGCCGATGCGCGCGTTGGACACCGAGTCAATAAACCCCGGCAAGCGGTTGTGGAGTTCGCGCAGGTACTCTGCATCCGCACAAGCACTGGTGATGCCAACGGCACAGTCGATTCGTTCGCGTGCGTCCACATCGAACATGGGATAGATACACGAATTGAACAGATCAAAAATAAACACGCGGTTGTCGGACAGGAACGTATGGCAGACCCCGTTGCCCTGGTGGGCATCGGTATCGACGTACAGAATCCTGTCGGTCTCGGCAATCGATCCCTCGGCACGAAGTGCCGCCACGGCAATTCCGATGTCCGAGTAAATCGAAAACCCTTCCCCGCGATCGGGTTTCGCGTGATGGTATCCGCCGCCAAGGTTGACGGCGAATCCCTCTTCGAGCGCCGCGCGTGCGGCCAAGATTGTTCCCCGCGTGGCCCATCGCATCGGGCGAAGCACGAACCAGTCCACGAACACACTGGGAAGGTATTGCAGTTGCGGCACCTCCACGGCACCCGCGACATAGTCTGGATGAGAAAGTTTCGCCAGGTAGGGTGACGAATGAACCAACAGGAGTTCTTCGCGATTGGCGGGTCGATCGGGCCGCAGGTGCAAGTGCCGCAGCTTCGCCCCAAAATGCCTCCGCAGGAGCGACCAAACCCGGGCGTATTTCCGCGCGTCAAACGGATGGAGGCCCGCGAGCCCGTACAAGCCGAAGTTGTAGTGACGCGAGTAAACGACGCGGGCCATGGGATTCCGGTGGGTTCGGCCCAAGTTGCTTCAGCGCCTTGCGTGAGTCAATGGCGCACCGTCACAGGAACTTACTGGTTCCTACAAAGTTTACTGAGCCCTGGGCAAATCTTCGAGCAGTCCGGAAACAGACGATTTGACCTGTGTTATCAAAGCCCGCTGGACAAACCGCGAGTCACGCGACCCATTCGGCATGGACTGCTGGAATCAGGAGAAGTAACCGCCAAGACGCGAAGAGCGCGAAGTTGGGGCACGACATCTTCGCGCTCTTCGCGCTCTTCGTGGTTCAACGTTTTGACGTCCTGAGCCTCCCAGTGCCTGTTGGCCTGTTTGTAAACTTTTGCAGGAAACGGTAGGAACCGCACTTGTGGCACTGGCGGCTTGTCCACCAGTGTTTGATAACGCCTGCTATTGTTCGACTGAAGACCTCGGAACTCAGGCAACAGCAGCAACATATGCGGAAATGCCGACTGGGCCCCACACTGGTGGACAAGCCACCAG
>JBJHDE010000514.1:0-4354 GCA_050486385.1 Planctomycetales bacterium
AGCCTGGGGCGTCGATTCCGTCGTCGTTGGTGACCAGAAACCTCACGGCGAGGCGTCCTCGCTCTCTTCGACGGCGTCGACCTGGTCGGTCGGAAGCTGTTCGTCGCCCGGCGGAAGCTCTTCGGCCGCTTGTGCGGCAAACACGCTGGTCACCTTGTGCAGGGCCTCGGCCACCTGATCCACCACGGCGGCTTCTTCCAGCAACACCGGATGGTGCAGCACCAGCATCCGCCGGCTGGCGGCGCGGCTCTCGGTCAGCGGTCCGATCTTGCGGCAACGTCGCTCGCTGCGACGGGCGAAGCCGTTGAAGCCGGCTCCCAGGGCCACGCCCTCGGCTTCGACAATCGCCAGAAACTCCTCGCGCGACAGGCCGCCCAGTTGCTCGGGCACGTAGCGAATGCCCAGTTTGTAGTAGCCGGGCACCGTTTTGCGAACCTTGTTGACCAACGGCTGCAACCCCGGCATGCCCTTGATTTTGGCGATCAGCCGCTCGGCGTTGGCATGCCGCGAGGCGTTGCGCTTGTCGAGCTTGGCCAGTTGCGGTCGCAGCACGCAGGCCTGCAACTCGCTGAGCGGGAAGGCGTTGTTGCCCCGCTGAGCGTACAGCTTCATCCGCTGGAACATCTCTTCGTTGTTGGTCAACACCGCGCCGCCGCGGCCAGCCGTCAGCAGCTTGCTGCCGCCAAAGCTCAACACGCCGACATCGCCCCAGGTGCCGGCGGTCCGCCCCTCGACAATGCCGCCGGGCATCTGGCAGGCGTCTTCAATCAGGGCCAGCTCGAACTCGTCGCACACGGCCCGCAACTGCCGCATGGGCACAACCCCACCATGCAGGTGAGAGATGATCACCGCCCGGGTCCGCTCGCTCATGGCCCCGGCGATGGTCCGGGGATCGAAATTCCAGTTGTCGGGGTCGATGTCCACCAGCACCGGCTTGGCGCCGCAGACTTCGATGGCCGCGAAATTGCCTGCGAAGTCGTATCCGGCCAGGATGACCTCGTCGCCGCGGCTGAGTCGCAGCCCGCGGAGCGCCAGCTCGACGCCGAAGGTGCCGCTGGGGCAGAGGGTCACGAACTCGACGTCGTGATAGTCGGCCAGGGCCTGACGAAAGATCTCGCAATTCGGGCCATCGTAGCGGCCCCAACTGCGGTCGGCGTAGGAAAACTCCAAGGCCGCCAGCACATCGTCGTCATCCAACGGCCACGGCGGGGGGCCATAGGGACAGGCCGGCGGTCCGCCGTGGATCGCGAGTTTGTCCAGTTCCGCGTCGATTGTTGGAACCTCGAGTTCGGGAGTCCAGAAGCCTCGGCAGCGCCATTGGCCCCCATCATACCGACCGCCCCACCCACAGCGGAAGGCGCTGCCGATGACCGGCGGAATCGCCCGTGGAATCGCCCCGGCCAGCGAAGTCGTTCTCTCAGAGGCCTGCCGCCTGACACCCCCAAAGTGACCTGCTATTATGAACAGGTCACAGCCCCGCACACCCGACGGATTCCGGCGGCCACCGGGCCGCACCCACCGCGAGGTCCCTTCCATGAGCGACAATCCCGATGCGTTGCTGCCCGGCGAAGTCGTCATCGAACGTGCTCGGCTGCACTGGGCCGCCTATCGGGAAGGCGTGCTGCTGCTGAGCGCCAGCTTGCTGCCGTTGGCCCTGGGCGGCTGGATGCTGGGAACCATCGGTGTCGGGCTGTTGGTCATGGGTGGCCTGAGCCTGCTGCTGACCGCCGCGCGGCTGGCTGCCGACGAGGTGATTGTGACCAACCGCCGTTTTATTCTGAAGACGGGCTACTTCGATCGAGTCCGGCTCGACCTGCCGGCCCAACAGATTCTCACCGTCACCGTCGATCAACCCTGGCTCGCCGGACTCGCCGACTTTGGCCGACTCACCATCCAAACCGCCCACGAGGGCCGCATCGCCCTCTCGCCCTTGGCCCATCCCGGGCGAATTCAACAAGCCCTGTTTGCCCTGATCGATCACCAAACCCTGCCGGCGCGATCGCCCGCCGATCATCTCGCACTTGGCCGCCGCGACACTTAGAATCGCCTCGCCGTGGGTGGACCAATATCAAACGGCATCAATCCCTCCGAGCCGGGCGTCGCAGCCCGGCCCCGGTCGCTCATCAGGAGACAATCCCCATGCCACCTCGGGTGTTGGTGACCAGCCCACCGTTGCTTAGCAAACATTGGGACTACTACAAGCTGCTCACCTCGGCCGGTTTCGAGGTCCAATTTGCCGACCTGAGCCATTCTCTGCACCACCCCGAGGCCTTGATGCGGCAGCTCGGCGGCTTTGACGCCGTTCTGGCCAGCACCGAGCCCTACACCCGGCAGGTGCTGACCTACTCGCGGCTCAGCGTGGTGGCTCGGGTGGGCGTGGGTTACGACGCCATCGATGTACCCGCCGCCAGCGATCTTGGCGTGGCCGTCGCGATCACCCCGGGCGTCAACCAGGAGTCGGTGGCCGAAACCGCCATCGCCCTGATTCTGGGCGTGTTGCGCGGAGTGTCCCGCTTGGATGCCTCGGTCAAAGCCGGGCGTTGGGAGCGTTGGCCCTGTCAGCGGGTGGCCGGACGGACGCTGGGTCTGGTGGGCTTTGGTCGCACGGCTCAGGCGGTGATTCCCCGAGCCCAGGGGCTGGGGCTTGAGGTGATTGCGTGCGACCCGTTTGCCAATCGCGATATCGCCCGGGCCCGCAATGTGCGTCTGGTGACGGCGGTTGAGTTGTTCACGCAAAGCGACATCGTGAGCCTGCACCTGCCCGTCACGCCCGAGACCCGCCGCGTGATCAACGCCGACACGCTGCGGCAGATGAAGCGAGGAAGCGTGCTGATTAACACCGCGCGAGGCGCCCTGGTCGATGAACTCGCCCTGGCCGAAGCCCTGCGTTCGGGCCATCTGTTTGGTGCGGGACTCGATGTGCTGCAAGATGAACCGCCCCGGCCCGACCACCCGCTATTGAAGCTGGACAACGTGGTCTTCAGCCCGCACGTGGCCGGGATTGATGAACAGTCGCTCAACGACATGGGCCGTTGCGCCGCAGAAAGCATATGCCAACTGGCCACCGGCGGCTGGCCCGCCGAGTGCCTCGTCAACCCCGACCTCCGCCCCCGCTTCCGCTGGCAAGGGCGGGCGGGGTAGCTGGGATGGGCGGAGACAGGTTGTCGCGGAATCAGCAAGCCACTGGGCAGTTCGATTCAACCGAGTCGCACTCAAACTTCAAGCGAAAGCCGCTCCGACTTCAACGGATAGGGCGAGTGACCGCGCTACGAACCTCCTCCAAAGAAATCACGTCTCCTCTATCTGTTCATCATCACTTAAGGACCAAAGAATGACTGATCCAAAACCCAAGAGAATAACAGAAAGGAACATGTAGGTAGCGAACGTAATCCCAGCAAGACTCAGTCGAGGCAGGATAGAAAAAGAAGTCACGCACATAGTAACAACGGCAAGCAAGAAGCTCCCCACTGACGCCCATTCAGCGACAGACATTCGCTTCTCTAACGTAGCCGTAAGCCGAACATATCCAGCTACAATTAGAAAAGCTGCAACCATAACAGAAACTGCGGCAACCCAATCATTGCCGATGCTCAAGTTCATGCCCTCAAACACTTTCAGCTTGCCACCCACAAACACCGCTCTAACACACAGCCAAATCGAAGCGGCCAATAGACCAAGAAGAAGCATCACCAAGCCGTCGCGAACAACACGCCCCCCAACATCATCCGAAACCATGAACGCGGCTACGATGAAGTAGAACAGCATAAATAGCAATACCATTATTAGTCCACCCTGAATTGGGAAGACAACTAGACCAAACACGTATCGCGACCAACTCCCTTCACCCTGCTTCAATAGCTCATTCATCCCGTAAACATATGCTTGAGATCGCCCATGATTCCAACCATGGTCTGCCCCAGCCTTTTCGACCTGAACCCAAATCGCTTCATTCTCTGGACTACCCCATCCCTGACGGTGTTCGCCTGGAAACATTGAAATAAGTGGCCAAGTCGCCAGGTGCTGCTGACTCAACGGCGGGCGACTTGCGTCACTCCGGACTTCGAAAGGCGCGAGCTCAAGTGACGTGAGCTGGTCAAAGGTTGCAACGACGGCAAGCACCACAATGAGAAATGCAAAAAACCACGACCAATAGAAAGCAGCGATTGCAGCAACAAGTATGAATACAGCCACACTAGCAGCCTGCCAGAGTCCGAAATCTTCCTGGGAGGAATCCGCTTGTTTATCTATTGTTGATCTCTCGAAGCTGTCTTGAAGTCGCTTTGCTCGTGGTTGATGAACCGGCTGAAGCCGTAATTCTTTGGGGACTGCGGTAGCCAAGTGATTTCTCATTGCT
>JBJHDE010000515.1:0-4340 GCA_050486385.1 Planctomycetales bacterium
TCCGGCGGGAAGGCTTTCACATCGAACATCGCCCCGAAGCCGACGTCGTCGTCGCCAGCCGCGATCTCGCCAGCTCTTGAGCGCGATTCGCCACGTCAGCTTGACGAGTCGCGGAGCACCGGAAACAGAATCACATCGCGGATGCTGGGGCTGCCGGTCAGCAGCATCACCAGCCGGTCAATACCGATGCCCAAACCGCCGGCCGGCGGCATGGCGTAGCGCAGGGCCCGCAGGAAGTCTTCGTCCAACTTGGCCATCGAGTCCTCCTCGGCCTGGCCGGCAAGCTGGGTGCGGAACAGCTCTTCCTGGAGCTCGGGATCGTTGAGTTCGGTGTAAGCGTTGGCGATCTCCATGCCGTGAATAAACAGCTCGAATCGCTCGGCGATCTCGGGCCGGTCCTTCTTCCGCCGCGTCAGCGGACAAATGCTGGCCGGGTAATCCATCACGAAGATGGGCCCCGTGAGCTTGTGTTCGACCGTTTCCTCGAACACGTCGCTCTTGATCACATCGGGATGGCGATCGGCCGTCTCGATGCCCAACCGCTTGGCCAGCCTGGCCACACCCGCGGTGTCGGCCGGATCGACGCCGGCGTGCTCGGCAAACAGGGCATCGTAAGTCTGGCGGGCAAACGGCGGCGTGAAGTCCACCGGCTTGCCGTTCCACTCCAGCGCCAGGGGTTGTCCCGTCGCGCGAATCGCCTCGACAATCAGGCTCTCGGTCAGGTCCATCATCGAGCAGTAATCGCCATAGGCCTGGTAGACCTCAAGCATGGTGAACTCGGGATTGTGCCGCGGGCTGATGCCCTCGTTGCGGTACACCCGGCCTAGTTCATAGACCCGCTCGAAACCGCCGACCAGCAGCCGCTTGAGATGCAGTTCGAGGGCGATCCGCAAGAACAATTGGCGATCCAGGGCGTTGTGGTGCGTCACAAAGGGTCGCGCGGCCGCCCCACCGGCAATACTGTGCAGGGTGGGGCCTTCAATCTCCACGAAGCCCGCGTCGCCCAGCGTCCGACGGATGCTCTGGACGATTCGGGTGCGGTTCAAGAATCGTTCGGTGACGCCCTCGTTGTGGTTGAGGTCCAGATACCGCTGCCGTTGCCGGGCCTCGGGATCGGCCAGGCCATGGTGCTTTTCAGGAGGGACCTCCAGGCACTTGCTGAGCATCGTCAGCCGCTCGACGGCGATCGTCAGCTCGCCGGTATTCGAGACAATCAGCCGACCGTCGACGCCCACCAAATCGCCCAGGTCAAAGCACTGGGCAAGCTGCCAGTATTCGGGGCCGACCTGCTTTTTGCCAATCATGACTTGCAGCCGCCCGGTCCAATCCTGGATGGTCAACCAGTAGAGGTTGCCGCTGGGTCGGTGCAGCATGATCCGGCCGGCCGCACGCACGGTGGGGCCGACGAGTTCGCCCGGCGGTTGGCTCTTGATCCAGGCGCGGAACTGATCCTGATCCTCGCGCTCCGGCAGCGGGATCGCCTGGCCCTCGGCACTTTGGTAATGGATTTCGTCGACCCGAGCGCGAAGACTGGCCAGGGAGCTAGCGCCATCGAAGCGGCCCCCCCAGGGGTCGATGCCCAGTTCGCGCAGCCGGTTGAGCTTATCGCGGCGGGCCTGATGCGGATCCACGGGGGCGGGCGAATTGGGCATGACGCACAACCACTGGGGGGCCTGAGAGTCGCGAAATCATCCACCAACACCTCCCAGACACCGATTCCGCCACCCAGGAATTGCCTTGATCGCGCGGCAGGCAGTCTGGGTGGGTCCGTTGGGCCGGGTTGCGGATGGACATCCACCCGGTGTTGTGGTTGGATTGGATCGTAGGGATGCCAAATTGGTCCGCTTGGGTGGAGAAATCCCCACGCGAACCGTGGCCGGGATTGTGCCCCGCGCCGCGGGTGCGGTCAATGGCCGGGAACGTCGGCACGCGGCGAGTTGGAAGCTTGTTAGATGATCGCGTTCTTGAGAGTAACGGGATGCTAGCAACCGAGGGGCTGAGGCCTCGCGCGACAAGCTCTCCCCTTACCCCCTGAATGAAGTGCGTGCGGGGATGCTGGACAACTCCCGCGGACTTGTAACGATTCATCACGCTTACGGGCCTTGGGATGTTCCCTCCGCCAGACGATACCTGGAGTTTGAAGTCGCCCGACCGGACAGCGGGCGAAGACGAAATGAATGTGCTTGTGGTCACTTCGGACCCCGATACCTCGCAGCATGCGCAGCGGATTCTTGAGTTGCGCGGGACACCACCGGTTGTGGTGAGCGACCTGGAGGCGGCACGGCGTCTGGCTCCCCCGGTGCGGTTCGACCTGGTCATCCTGGATCATCCGGTCGACGACACCCTGCCGCAAGCGGTCGAGCAGGCCCGCGGCCTGTTGGGCGGTGCCATCCGCAAGGGCTTCATTTTGCTGGTTTACGACCGTCTGGCCAACCTGGCGTGGCAGCAACTGTTGGCGGCCCGGAGTGACGAGTTTTTGCCGCGACCGATCTACGAGGCCGAATGGCACCTGATCCTGGGCCAGGTGGAACCGCGGTTGTTGGAGCCCGAGCCCGACATCCCCGTCGAGACTTACGAGAAGCTGCTGGATAGCCAGCAGAAGTCCATTCGGCAGCGGATGGAGGCCATCGCCGCCCAGAAGAACCAGGCCCGCTTCGCCTACGCCGCCGAGGGCGCGCAGGACGGCCTATGGTACGTGGACGTGATGTTCCACGAAGAAGGCAAGCTGGAAGGCGACGTGTGGTTCTCGCCCCGTTTCAAGCAGTTGCTGGGGTTCGAGGACCACGAGCTGGCCAACGATGCCGATGCCTGGCTCGAACTGGTCCACCCCGACGATCGCCCGCCGGTCAGCGCAGCGTTGGACCGTGCGCTCACCGGCGAAGCGCCCTACGATATTGAGTATCGCATCTATACCAAGAACCGCGAGTTGCGGTGGATGAGCGCGCGGGGCGAGGTGCGCTTCGACGAGCATGGCCAGCCCTACATGTTTGCCGGCTCGATCCGCGATATTACCGATCAGCACAACCAGACCGAGGCCCTCCGCGATAGCGAGCATCGCTTCCGCACGCTGGTTGAGCAGACGCCCGAGCCCGTGATGCTGCTGTCGGCCGACGATACGATTGCCTACGCCAACCCGGCCGCCCTGCGGATGCTGGCCGAGTGGACCGGCGAGGAAGAGACCCACGACGCCGCGATGCAAACCTTGCAAGGCGAGCCGATCGACCGCTTTGCCATCGAAGTGGGCGACGGCGAAGCTTGCCCCACCATGACCGAGATGTGCCTGAGCCCGCTTCCCATTGAGGTCACGTTTCAAACCGTCTCGGGCCACACCGTTCCGTGCGAAGTGGTCTGTGCCGAAGTGCGCATGAACGACCGGGCCGGCAAACTGGTGATGGTCCGCGAAATCACCGACCGCATCCGTGCCGAGGCCGAGCGGCAGGCCAAGGTCGAGACCTTGCTGCAACTGCTGAAAAGTCACGAGCGCGATCGCAAGCTGTGGGCTTACGAAATTCACGACGGCATGATTCAGTATCTGGGCGGCGGAGTCATGCGTTTGCAGGCCCTGGCCGATCCCTCGCCACCGGATGAAGAAGGCGAGCCGGCGATCGCGATTGATCCCGAGGTCCGCGATCAGTTTGAAATCATCCTGCACCTGCTCAAGACCGCGCTCAACGAAGGCCGCCGGGCGATGGAAGGGCTGCGGCCGCCGGCCCTCGATCAGTTTGGCCTGGTCGAGGCCATCAAGAGCCGCATCGAACGGCACCGCCAGCCGCGGGTCGGCGAGCCCGATCCGCCGCAGATCACCTTCCGACACCCGGCCGAGTTCGGTCGGCTGGCCACGATCCTGGAGGACAACCTGTACAACATCGTCCAGGAGTCGCTCAACAACGCCATCCGCCACGGGCGGCCAACCGTCATCGATGTGCAACTCGATCGGCTGGACAACGAGATCCTCCTGGTCATTCAAGACAACGGCCGCGGATTCGATCCCGGCGTCGTCTCGCCCGACCGCTTCGGACTCAAAGGCATTCGCGAGCGGGCGTCCCTGTTGGATGGCGAGGCCAAAATCACCAGCGATCCCCAGAAAGGCGGCACCCGCATCGAAGTTCGCATGCCCTATATCGAGCCGCAAGAGTAGGCCCGACTCTCAGCAATCCTTTGTGGGACTGGTGGCTTGTCCACCAGTGTTCGATAACACCACGATTGTTCTATTGGTCCTGACAAAACCCATCGAACCAGGGCCAGCGCACACTAACTTCCTTCTCCGACAAGGACTTCCATCAAGAAGTTGTCGTTCCAGCCGCAACACCGGCGTTTCATGATCAGGCTTTGTTTGCTGG
>JBJHDE010000516.1:0-4333 GCA_050486385.1 Planctomycetales bacterium
TACTAAATCCTACAAAAGTTGAGGAACAGCGTTTGTGGCACTGGTGGCTTGTCCACCAGTGTTTGATAACGCCAGCTATTGTTCGACTGATGTCCTCGTAACTCATCGAGCAGGGGCAACTTAGGCGGAACCGTCCGACCGAGCCACACACTGGTGGACAAGCCACCAGTGCCACGAAATCTGTTTGCAGTGTCGCGCAGGGATCAGTAATCCCTGCGGGAGGGTCTCGAACCGTGTCGAGTTCCCAGAGCATGGCAGCCGTTGTCACACACTGGTGGACAACCCACTGGCACGAAACGCCCCCTTTGCCCATCGATTGCAGGACTTCAGTCGGTTGCCACAATTGCGGCTCGCTCAAGCAGAGGCTCACTCGATCCAACCGCCACCGAGCACCTGGTCGCCATCATAGCAGACGACCGCCTGACCGGGAGCAACCTGATCGTCGGGCTCCAGGGCTCGGACCTCGAAACGGTCGTCGTCCAGGGGATGAACTTCGGCGGGAATCCGGCCCGCGTTGTAACGTGTCTGCACCTGGCAAGCGAGCGGCTCGCGGGGTGGCTCAATCAGCCAGTTGGCCCGCCGGGCGGTGAATCGGGTTTGCAGCAGTTCGTGGCGTTCGCCCAGCACCACGCGACGGGTCTCGGGCTCAATCCGCACCACGTAGCGACGTCCACCCAGCGCCACATCCAGGCCCTTCCGCTGACCAACCGTGTAGTTCTCGTAGCCTTCGTGCTGGCCCACGACGGTTCCATCGGTCAGCACAAAATCGCCCACGCTGTCGAGTTCGCGCCCCAGCCGCCCGCGAACAAAGTCGCCGTAGTGGCCTTGCGAGACAAAACAAATCTCGTAGCTATCCTTTTTGTCGGCCACACGCAGTCCCAGGTCGGCGGCCATCGCGCGGATCTGGGCCTTGGTGAAATCGCCCACCGGCAGCAGCATCCGCGACAGCATCCGCCGATCGATTCCAAACAGCACGTAGCTCTGATCCTTGTCGGGATCCCGCCCCGTGTGCAGCGTGGGGCCGCCGTGGCCAGCATCGCGAATCCGGGCGTAATGGCCAGTGGCCACCGCCTCGGCCCCCACGTCCTGGGCGTACTCCCACAGCCGCCCGAACTTGAGCCAGTTGTTGCACATCACACAGGGATTGGGCGTGCGACCGGCCGTGTATTCGTCGACAAAGTAATCCATGATCCGGCCGAAATCGTCTTGAAAATCGACCGCGTAAAAGGGGATCTCCAAACGATCGGCCACCCGCCGCGCGTCGTCGGCATCGTCGGCGCTGCAACATCCTTGCTTGTGACCGGGGCGGGGAGCGGTGATGATCGGCAAGGCCCGCCGACGCCCGTGAGTATCCACCACGCAGGTGGTCTCGGGCAGCGGTTGGCCATGGCGCATGAACAGGCCCACGACCTCGTGCCCCTGCTGCTTGAGCAGCCAGGCCGAGACGCTGGAATCCACCCCCCCGCTCATTGCCAAAACGATGCGTGCCATGCTGATATTCTAAAGGCGAACCGCCCCTTTGTCTGGGGCAGGTGCCGGATTTTCGCGGGCGAGCGGCTTTGTCGGCGGTGGGTGGGCGGGTCGCGCATCGGCCCGGAGAGTCTGCTAAACTATCCGTCTGCCTGGGAAACGCGGACCTTGAGGGGCCGCGCCATTTGTCACGCACACCCGACACGTTCCCATGAAGAACTGCCTATTCGCCCTGGTTCTGGCTGGCCTGACCACGGTGGCCGCGGGAGCCGAACGCATTGAAACCTGGCCCACCTGGCGGGGTCCCCAGGGGTTGGGCATTGTGCCCGAAGTGGCCGTGCCCGAGGAATTCGGCCCCGACAAGCATGTCGCTTGGCGGCTGGAGCTGCCCGAGCCGGGCAATTCGACGCCGGTGGTCTGGGACGACAAGATTTTTCTCACTCAGCCGACCTCCGCGGAGCGCAAGCGAAGCCTGCTTTGCCTGTCGACCGAAGACGGCAGCAAACTTTGGCAGGCCGATGTGGCCTACGCCGACAAGGAACCCACCCACCGCACCAATCCCTATTGCTCGGCCTCGGCCGCCGTCGACGGCGAGCGGGTCATCGTGTGGTACGGCTCGGCGGGCGTCCATTGTTACGACTTCGAGGGCAACAAGCTCTGGAGTCGCGATCTGGGCCAGGTCACGCACGAGTGGGGCTACGGCTCAAGCCCCTTGATTCACGGCGACCTGTGCTTTTTGAACTTCGGGCCGGGGCGAGAACAGTTTGCCGTCGCCTTGAACAAGCACACTGGCGAGATTGCCTGGAAACACGATGTGCCGCCGCTGCTGCCCAGCGACCCCGAAGACGAAGTCAACGAGCGTCCGGGTGGCAATCGCATGGGTCATGGCGTGCTGCGGGGCAGTTGGGCCTCGCCGTTGGTCATTCAGGCCAATGGCCGCGACGAGTTGATTTTCGGCTGGCCGGGCCAGGTGGTCGCCTTCGACCCCAAGAGCGGCAAGCAGCTTTGGCATTGCCGAGGGTTGGGCCAATTGGTTTACGCCTCGCCGTTGTATGGCAATGGCGTGTTGGTCGTGTTCGGAGGCTATCACAGCGAATCGATCGCCGTTCGCCCCGGCGGTGAGGGCGACGTAACCGAGACGCACCGCCTGTGGCAAGCCAAGCGGAGCCCACTGTGGTTGGGCACCGGCGTCATCCAGGGCGATCACATTTTTGCCGTGGATACCAACGGCGTGGCCCAGTGCCTGGAACTGGCCACTGGCGATCAGCTCTGGCGGGCCCGTCTGCGAGGAAGCGGCACCGATAGCTGGAGCAGCATCACGCAGATTGGCGACCGGCTGTACATGCCCAACAAGGCGGGCGACGTGTTCGTGTGGACCGCCTCGCCGGAAAGCTTCCAAGAACGCGGCGTCAATCGTGTGGGCGATGCCACGAACAGTTCGCTGGTCGTCACCGGCAACCGCCTACTGTTGCGAACCGAGGGCTACTTGTGGTGCTTTGGCCACGAGTGAAAACCCGGCCGACCGACGTTCACGAATGCATCACCTTTCTGGCGGCGCGACAATGCGGTCGCACGCCGGGAAGGTGCTGTCGGCCCGCACTTCCCACCGAGTCGAGTCGGGGTGAACCGCATGACGCCGGATGATCCCACACCGATTAAGGGCCGGGCGGCCCAGACGAATCCCCCGAACCGTTTTGAACGGCTACACGTTGAAGCCGATTTGGATCACGCTTCGCCGGACGACTTGGCTCCCGCGGTCCGAACGGTTCCCACCCAGTATTATCTGGACGACTCGCAATCGCTGGTCAGCGAGAATCACAGTCCCGATATCCCCTTTCAATACAGCATCAACCCTTATCGAGGCTGCGCTCACGGGTGCAGTTATTGCTACGCGCGGCCCACGCACGAGTATCTGGGGATGAGCGCGGGGCTGGATTTTGAAAGCAAGATCCTTGTGAAGCAGCGGGCCCCCGAGCTGCTCCGCGAGCATCTGGCCCAGAGCCATTGGGCCGGCCAACCGATTATGGTCTCGGGCGTGACCGACTGTTATCAACCGGCCGAGCGTAGTTTTCGGCTCACCCGGCAATGCCTTGAGGTCGCCTGGGAGGCCCGCCAACCCCTGGGCCTGATCACCAAGAATGCCCTGGTCACCCGCGATCTGGACCTGCTGGCCACCATGGCTCGGCACCGCCTGGTGCATGTGGCCGTGAGCCTGACCACGCTGGATCAAACCTTGACCCGCGTGCTGGAACCCCGGACCAGCAGCCCGCAAGCCCGCCTGCGGGCGATCCGCGAACTCGCCGACGCGGGCGTTCCCACGCATGTGATGCTGGCACCGATCATTCCGGGACTGACCGATGCCGAGATTCCCGCCTTATTGGAGGCCGCCCGCGAGCACGGGGCCCAATCAGCCGCCTACATTTTGCTGCGACTGCCCTTGACCGTGAAGCCGGTATTTTTGGAATGGTTGGAACGTCACTTTCCCGATCAACGGGCCAAGGTCGAGGGCAGCATCCGCAGCGTCCGCGATGGGGCGCTCAACAGCACGACCTTTGGCGAGCGCATGCGAGGCAGCGGCGTGTTGGCCGATTCCATCGCCCAGACGTTTCGCGTGTTTGCCCGACGCTATGGGCTAGACAACCGCGGGTGGAGTCTCGATACCAGCCAGTTCCGACATCCCACAACCCGGGGCGGCCAAGGCTGGCTGGTTTGAAACAGTTCAGTCGTCGGATTCCGCGGCGGTCGGCACTTCGAAAGCGAGTTCCGATCGGGCGACCTGTTCGCCTTGCACGTCTTCAATCTCCAGCTCCAGCACGTACTTGCCAGGCACCAGCGATTCGGGCAGGCGGAAGCGGTAGGCGTG
>JBJHDE010000517.1:0-4331 GCA_050486385.1 Planctomycetales bacterium
TAAATTCGTGGCACTGGTGGCTTGTCCACCAGTGTGTGACTCAGTCGGATAGTTCATCCTAAGTTGCTGCTGTTCGCTGGGTTTCGAGAATTTTAGTCGCAGAATAGCAGGCGTTATCAAACACTGGTGGACAAGCCACCAGTGCCACAAGTGCCACAAGTGCCGATCCTAAACTTTCGCAGCAACAGTAAAAAACCGACTTTCTTCTTACCTCTTGCTGCTGACTCCTGCTGTCCTGCTTCCTGCTCGAACTCCTTTGTGACCATGAAACTGGTGCCTGAACTGGTGGCCGATCACGAGGAGTTGACCGCCTGGCGGCGGGAGTTGCATGCGCATCCCCAGACGGCGTTTGAAGAGACGTTTGCCTCGGCCTTTGTGGCCGAACGTCTGGAACATTGGGGATGGCGGGTCGAAACCGGTTGGGCCACCACCGGCGTGGTCGGGGTGTTGGAAGGACGTCGGCCCGCCCACGGTCCCGTCAAGAATCTCGGGCTGCGGGCCGATATCGATGCCTTGGACATCGACGAACGCAACGATGTGCCCTACCGCAGCCAGTTTCCTGGCAAGATGCATGCCTGCGGCCACGATGGGCACACGACCATGCTGCTGGCCGCCGCCCGACACCTGGCCCGGACCCGGGCATTTGACGGAACGGTGACTGTCATTTTTCAACCCGCCGAAGAGAACGAAGGCGGGGCCGAGGTCATGGTCCGCGAGGGACTGTTCGAGCAGCACCCCATCGACGAGATCTACGGCTTGCACAACTGGCCAGGTCTGCCGGTGGGCCGGATGGCCGCGTTGGAAGGGCCCGTGATGGCCTCGTTCGACCGGCTGGAAATCACGCTCACCGGTCGCGGCGGACACGCGGCCATGCCGCATTTGGCCCACGACCCGATTGTGGCCGCCAGCCAACTGGTCACCGCCCTGCAAACGGTGGTCAGTCGCAGCAACAACCCCGTCGACGCCTTGGTGCTGAGCATCGCCCAAATCGACGCCGGCCATACCTGGAACGTCCTGCCCGAGTCCGCCCGGCTCCGTGGCACGGTGCGGGCGTTTCGCTCCGAAGTGCAGGACCTGGCCGAGCACCGCATCCGTACCCTGGCCGCGGGCGTGGCCCAGGCGTTTGAGATGCAAGCCGAAGTCACCTACCAACGCAGCTATCCGGCCACGATCAACACCCGCGAGCCCACGCACACGGCCCGTCGCGCGGCGGCGGCCGTGGTGGGCGATTCGGCGGTCTTGGCCGATCCGGCCCCGAGTTTGGGTGCCGAGGACTTTGCCTTCATGCTGCGGCAGCGGCCGGGGTGCTATATCTGGTTGGGGGCGGGCGGCCGCTTGCCCGAGCAGGCCCTGCACAGCCCGCGGTACGATTTCAACGATGCCATTCTGCCGATCGGGGCCAGCTACTGGGTGCGGTTGGTCGAAACCGTCCTGGGTGGAACCGACTGACCGCCGGGGCGCGAGCCGCACGTCGCCTTGGGCCGAGTGTCCCTCACACGAGGATGGCTTGGCCCATCCCCAAGGAAGGGTGGTTGGTGGGATGGCAATTCGTTGCTTGTCGGCGGGCCGACTGGTAGGATACGGGTTGTCGGGGCCTGTTCGCCTTCCTCCGCGTTTATCCGTCTTGCCTGGCCGGTCGTCCGATGAGCGAACTGCTCAAGTGGAAGATCCCGATTCGTGTCTGGGGCCTCCAGGTGAGCCTGCACCTATTCTACTGGCTTTTCGCCGGTTACGTGGCCCTGGCCAGCGTGATGATTCCGACGGTCGAAGGCGTCTGGAATCTGGGGTGTGCCCTATTGGGGCTGGTGGTGCTGACCCTGGCGGTGCTGGCTCACGAACTGGGCCACCTGCTGGTCGCTCGGCGGTTGCGGGGCGATTGCGATGAGCTACTGATCTGGCCGTTGGGTGGGCTGGCCCCCGCCTCGTTGTCGCCCTGGGGCATGGAGCAACGCGCCGCCGGCAGCGATCAGGTGGCCGTGGCCTTGGCGGGTCCGGCGGTCAATCTGGTCATTTGCCTGATCCTGCTGCCCGTGGCATTGCTGTTGGATGCCCCGGTGCTGACTTGGCTCAATCCGCTGAGCGTGCCCTCAGCGGTGGACACCCCGGCGGTGTACTATCCGCTGGCCATGGCGTTTTGGATCAACGCCGTGTTGGTGATTGCCAACTTGCTGCCGGGTTATCCGTTGGATGGGGCCCGGGTGCTCCGCGGGGTATTGCGGAACCACCTCGATGCCGACGAGGCCACCCGCTGGACTTATCGCGGGTCGCTGGTGGTGGCCGTCATGCTGGTAGTGGTCGGATTGATTGTTGACGACCTGCTGATTCGCCTGCCGGTGGTGGCCCTGGGAGTGTTTGTGTTCTTCGCCGGGCGGGCCGAGTTGGAAACCATCCGGCCACCCAAGGAAAGCGACACGTTTCTGGGTTATGACTTCAGTGCCGGTTATACCAGTCTTGAGCGTCATCACGAAGCCGAACCAGCCCCCCCCACCCCCGCCCCACTCCCCTGGTCCGCTGGCTCGAACGTCGTCGGGCGGTCCGCCAGCAACGGCAACGCGAAATCGAGGCCGATGAAGAACGCCGCTTCGATGAGTTGCTGGCCCGGATTCACGCCTCGGGCAGTCGCAACTGCCTCACCGAAGACGAACGCCGGCTGATGGACCGTGTCAGCCAGCGGGTCCGAAGTCGCTTGCAAGGCTGAAACGCGCGAATCATGATGCACTCCCGGCGGAGCGATCCGGGTCGCATGGGCGTCGCGGCGTGCGAGACGATCAGCCGGTAGTAACAGTATCAGCAACTTCGGCAACGGGGGTGACGTGATGGCGGATTCGACGGGCAGGCTCGTGGGGTGGATGATGGCATGGCTGGTCGCGGGCCTCGTGGCGCCGGCCTGGGCCGAGTCCGACAAGGACGAGCCAACCGAGCCGACCGAAACCGTGGTGTCGCCGATGGTGGAACGCATGGACTTTGACCGCGTTTCGGCCATTCTCGCCCAACCGGTGCAGGCGATTGAACTGGACGAGACCCCGCTGTTGGAGGCCATCGACCTGTTTGCCGATCAACTCGGCATCTCAATCGTGATCGACCGGGTTCCGGTGGTGGAACTCGGCGTCAACCTGGATATCGCCATCACCGCCCGCATTGATCGGGTCAGCAACGAGACCGCCTTGCGGCTGGTGCTGCGGATGGTGGGCCTGGATGTCGCGGCGATGGACGGCTATTTGCTAATCACCACGCCAGCCGTGCTGGAGCAAATGCGGGTGATTCGCACCTACGATTTGCGGCACGTGTTCGAAGGGCTGGAGCCCGAGATTCGGCAAGCCGACGAGCAGTTGTTGATCAACACGATTCAAGCGACGATTACGCCCGAGGCCTGGCTGCCGCCGCGGACGGCGGATCCGAACCGTAAGGACGCGACCGTGCAGTTTCTGGGTGGGATGTTGATCATGCGTCATCACCCCAACGCTCACCGCGAGCTGGCCGATTTGCTCAAGCAACTGCGGCCGATTCTCGCGCGGTGAGCCATCGAGGTGGGACGCCCCTGGCCCAGATGGACATCGGCCCCCGAATGCACACGTGTTGCCGGGGGCGCTTGGGCGCCCGAACGATCATTGGGGCAGGCTTCGCAGTTCGGGCTGGTCGGTGGAGGCTTCCAGTTCGGCGATGAGTTGCTGGATGTCTTGCAGCACGTCGGCCAGCATCCTGGCCTCGCGGTGTTGCCGGAGCTGCTGTTCGATCTCGCGCAGTGGCTCCAACTGGGACCGGGCCGCCCCGCCGTACTTGCGGAGCGCGGCCACGCAGGCCTTGAGCCGCCGTTGCTTGCCCCAGCGGTCGGGTTCCATGAGTTCAACGCACAGGGGGAGGCCTTCCTCGATGCGGTACTCGGCCAGAATCTCCAGCCCTCGCAGCCGAATGCCATCGGCGAACATCACCCCGCTGGGCGCCGGCTCGACCACGGCTTGATAGATCGCCGGCAACAGGGGTTGGATCTCTTCGAAAGTCAACAGATCGTAAACCGAAGCGACACTGGTGCGAGCCCGGCCATCCTCATTTTGCAGCACGGCCCGCACCGCGGTGTACAGCATCGGGCGATCCACGTGGTCCAAGTTCTTGGCCAGCATGCCACGCACATTTTCAATCCGGCCGGGGTGGAACAGCAAAAAGGCGATGTAGCGCTGGGTCATGCCCCGCGGGTCGTCGTCTCGCACCCTCGCGGCCAGTTGCAGCAGGTCGGGCACGGACGATTGGGCCTCGGCACCAATCGCCGACAGGGCCTCGCCCGCCTGCACGCGGAGCCACAGGTCATCGTCCGCCAGAGTCGCCCTCAGATGCGG
>JBJHDE010000518.1:0-4330 GCA_050486385.1 Planctomycetales bacterium
GTTCTACACCGTGGTCGATCGCGCCCAGTTGCAGGGCGGACCTAACAGCGGCGATCTGTCGGTCTTGGACAATGCTTTGCAACGGGCTCGGGCGTTGGGTGTCGACGCCCTATTGGTCGGCGAGGTCATCCACTACCGCTGCACGGATCAGGAAAGCCAGAACAGTCACTTTGGCCTGGGCGGTGTCCAATCGGTCGACAATCGCCGTGGACGCCGCGACAACGGTCTGGGCTTCAGTTTCGAGAACAACCACGTGGTCACGCGCGAGGCCAGCGTGGCATTGACCTATCGGCTGGTCGATGTGCGAACCGGCGAAGTCCGGGCCAGCAGCCAGGCCAGCCACAACTTCCAAGGCCAAAGCGTCAACGGTCATCCTCCGTTGCCACCGGCCGATGCCGTGCTGGCCGGACTGTTGGACCGCTGTACGACCGACATTCTGGTCAAGCTCGCCCCGCACACCCTGCAGGACGATGTGGAACTGGTGCAGACGTTCATTTGGTCGGGCACTCGGGGAATGGTCCGCAGCGGCATCGACTCGGCCCGGCGAGGTGACTGGCCCAAGGCTGAAGCCGCCTTCCGCGCCGCCGTCGAGGCGAATCCCAAAAGCGTGGAAGCCAAGTTCAACCTGGCCGTCGCGCTCGAGGCCCAACAGCGATTCCCCGAAGCCGAGGCTCTGCTGGCCGATGTGCAGAAGCAGTGGAAGGACACCCGGGTCGATGTCGCCTTGGCGCGGCTGCGGCAGAACCAGCGGAATTTCTCGGCCGTGCTGGCCCAGCGCGACGCGCTGAATCACGATCCCACCGCCGGCCAGCTTGTCGATGGCCCGCCCAGTGGCAACGGCGAGCGGGCGATCCTGCCCGCGCAGCATCAGGCCGAGCGGCAGGCACCCGCCCGCAATTGGTAACTCACCGATGGCCGGCTGGTGACGCTCACTTCAGGGCCATGGCCAGATCGTCGGGACCATCCGGCAGCGGGCGTCCCGGGCGATTCAAGGTCCACAGGGCCGGCTGACCGCCGACGAGTCGCTGCCATTCGACGAATCGCTGACGCCAGTTCTGGGGCGTTAGGCCGCGAGCCAGCATCCAATGGCCCGTGTCGCTGAACAGGGCTTGCAAATCAAGCACGTCGCGCCAGGTCACCGGCAGGGCCTCGTCGCTGTTCAGTAGGGCGGTCAGGTACTCGGCGAGTTGCCGATACTCGCGCTGAGGCGGGTCTTCGCAACGGAACCGCCACAGGTGCGCCCACCGCTTGGCCAGCGGCTCGCTGCTGGCCACCTGCCGGCTCAAGGCCGCGCGGACCGCGTCGGGACAACTGGGCTCGTGAGCAAAGCGGACCAGATAGACATCGAACTTGGGATTGCCTCGCCCCCACTTGTCGACCAGCGACCGCACGGCCTGGGGCGTGTCGAATCGCAGCATCAGGGCCTGGGCCTGCGGGTAGGTTGCCGCCGCCCCGACCCGATAGCATTGGTACTGCCGGGCCAGATGCTCGCGCTCGTGCCACGCCCCCACGCCCGCGGCGACAGCCGCGATCAGCGCACAGGCATACAGCAAGCGTTTCAGCAGGGCAATCACAGAGGCACGTACACTTCTTGATGCGTGAGGCACAAACTCCGGGCGTCCACGGATGTCGGGGGTCTCTATTGATTTCGACTCCGGCGAGCGGCCCGCTTGATGGCCCGCGCGTCGGCCGCCCCAACGGGCAACGTCCGTGCAACAGGCGCGGGTCGCACAACCGGACGGCCAACCGCGGGGTCCGCCCATCGACCGCGTCTTTCGCCCCGCCGGTGGCGCCGGTTATCCTGCTGGTTCAAGAAAGACCAGGGGCGCCCGAATCTGAGGAGCGGACATGATGAGCCGATGGTGGGGATTGGTGTTGGCCGGCGTGTGGCTGTGCCCGGTGTTGGCGCTGGCCGACGACGACGAATTGACCGTGCTTTCCAGCAAGGACCGCCCAGCGACGTTGCTGCGGAGTTACCTGCTCAAGGAATGCGACACCCTGCTGGAGGCTCGACGCAAGGAGGTCGCCGCGCTGGAGACCGCCGACGCGGTCAACGCCCGGATCGAGCGGATCCGTCGATCGTGGACCGCGGCCGTGGGGCCGTTTCCGGACAAAACGCCACTCAACGGCAAGACGCTGGGGGTGATCCAGGCCGATGGCTACCGGATCGAAAAGGTCGTCTACGAGAGCCGGCCCGACCATCACGTGACCGGCAATCTGTACATTCCCGAGGGCGAAGGGCCCTTCCCTGGTGTGCTGGTCCCCTGCGGCCATTCGCGCAATGGCAAGGCCAGCGAGGCCTACCAGAGCAGTTCCGCCCTGATGGCCAAGCATGGCTTCGTGGTGCTGATTTACGATCCGATCGGCCAGGGCGAACGCTGCCAGTTGCTCGACGATCGCGGCCAGCCGGTGATTTGGGGCACCACCGAGCACACCCTGACCGACATCGGCGCCCGGCTGGTGGGCACCTGCGTGGCCAACTACCGCATCTGGGACGGCCTCCGCAGCCTCGACTACTTGATTGAACGCCCGGAAACCGATCCCGAACGCATCGGCTGCACGGGCAACTCGGGTGGCGGCACCCTGACCAGTTACCTGATGGTCACCGATGACCGCATCCTGGCGGCGGCCCCCTCGTGCTACATCACCAGCTTCAGCCGCCTGTTTCATACCATCGGCCCGCAAGACGGCGAGCAGAACATCACCGCCCAGATCGCCCTGGGAATTGACCATGCCGACTATCTGACCATGCGGGCACCCAAGCCCACGTTGGTGCTGACCGGCACGCACGACTTCTTCGATATCGACGGGGCCTGGGACAGCTTCCGCGAGGCCAAGCGGGTGTACGGCATCCTGGGCTATGGCGAACGGGTCGAGATGTTCGAATACCCCGACAAGCACGGCTTCAGCCGCCCTCGCCGCGAGGCCGCGCTCCGCTGGATGCAGCGGTGGCTGCAAGACAAGAACGAGCCCTCGACCGAGCCCGAACTCGCGTTGAAGAAGGATCGCGACCTGCAGGTGACCGAGACCGGTCAGGTCGTCAGCCAGTTCAAGGGCCGCACCGTCTGGGACCTGAGTCTGGAGCGGGCGACCGCCCTGGCCGAGCAGCGCAAGGCCTTTTGGAAGGACAAACCGCGAGCCACCTGCCTGGCCGAAGTCGGCCGCCTGGCCGGGATCCGACCCATCGAGACCAAGCCCGCGATCCGTTCACTCGGAAGTCTAGACCGCGATGGGCTGACCATCGAGAAGCTGGTGATCACACGGACCGGCGAACCGCCCTTGCCGGGCCTGTTGTTCTCGCCCAAGGAGCGGCCCGGCCGAATGCCGGCGGTAGTGTATGTGGATGGCCGAGGCATGCGGCAGGCCGCCGGGGCGGAGGGGCCGATTGAACAGCTCGTTGCCGCAGGCCACATCGTCTTGGCCATCGATGTGCGTGGGACCGGCGAAACCGCCCTGGCTCGCCCCCGGCAGTACCGGAACAACGAGTATCAGATGACCTACCTGGGCGTCCATCTTGGTCGGCCCCTGGTCGGCCAACGAACCGAAGACGTGTTGACCGCCCTGGAGGCCCTGCTCGTCCGGGACGACGTCGATCCCGGGCGGGTCCACGCCGTGGGCATTGAGCGCGGCGGCCCTGTCGTCCTGCATGCCGCCGCCCTGGAGCCACGCATCCAGCAGGTCACCGTGCGGCAGGCCATCGACTCCTGGATGGACGTCGTTGCCACGCCCTTGGCCGAACATCAGCTCGAACAGATCGTCCCCAACGCCCTCAAACGCTACGACCTGCCCGATCTCGTGCGGGCGATTGCTCCCCGCAAGGTGACAATCGAAGACCCCGTCGACCCCACTGGTAGGCCCAAGAGGGCCGACGGGGAGTGAATTGTGGATCCGGCGTCCCAAACCCAAACCCCGGGCCATGCCCGGGGCTCAGGGAACGGCCCTTACAGGGCCGAAATCCGATCCCGACCCTGTAGGGGTCGTTCTCCCAGCCCAGGCCGGGGGCCTGGGTGGAGGGGCCGAGGGTTTGGCGTTGCCGATCATCCCTCGGCTCCCAAATACCCATCAATACGAGCTGCCCACCTTCTCGTGCTGGTGCAGCGTGCTGGCGCGGTCGGCTTCGTCGGGTGTTACGACATCCACGGCGGTGGGGGCATTGCGGCGATTGGCGAAGATCCCGTGGCACTCGACCACGTTGTCGCGGTATTCGTCGCTCTCTTCCATCAGCAGCTTGTGCAGCGCCGACAGCCGGTAATGCGGAATGCCGCTGTACAGGTGGTGGGTCAGGTGGACGTCTTGCCCGTACACGAAGAAGGCCCAGCGGGTGACGGGA